>JAZFTN010000063.1:0-6012 GCA_036446715.1 Acidimicrobiia bacterium
CATATCCTTTATCCGACCGACGATGTTGACGTAGCCGTCGTCGTCCATGGTGGCGAGGTCGCCCGAGTGCATCCACCCATCGGCATCAATGGCCTCGGCCGTCTTCTCAGAATCGTTCCAATAGCCCAGCATCACGTGGTAGCCCCGAGTGCAGTACTCGCCCTCCTCGCCACGGGGAACCAACTCCCCGGTTTCGGGGTCGACGATCTTGGACTCGATATGTGGACCAACTCGCCCAACTGTCGTAACCCGGTGCTCGACGGAGTCGTCGGTGCTCGTTTGTGTTGATACAGGAGAGGTCTCGGTCATGCCGTATGCGATGGTGACCTGGCCCATGCCCATGTCATCGATAACACTGCGCATCACCTCAGTGGGGCACGGCGACCCGGCCATGATGCCGGTGCGCATGCTGGAGAGATCGAAATCCGCCAGACCTGAGTGGCCGAGCTCGGCGACGAACATCGTGGGAACACCGTAGAGCGAGGTGCATCGCTCGTCCTGAAGGGTTTGCAACACGGCCTCGGGGTCAAAGGTCGGGGACGGCACCACCATCGTCGCCCCGAACACCGAGCACGCCAGGTTGCCCATCACCATGCCGAAACAGTGATAGAACGGGACGGGGATGCAAACCCGATCCTCTTCGGTGTAGGCGCAGGCGTCACCAACGAAAAGAGCGTTGTTGAGAATGCTTCGATGACTGAGTGTGGCGCCCTTCGGATACCCCGTCGTACCCGACGTGTACTGGATATTGATCGGATCGCCTGGGTCGAGAGAGGCGGCACGAGCAGTCAACTCGTCATCGGACACCGTCCTCCCCCCTTCGATCAACTCCGCCCAGTCGTCGGTGTCGAAGTAGATCACCTTTTCGAGATCGGGTAGATCGGAGGCAACCTCGTCGACCATGTCACGATATCCCGAGGTCAGATACTCGGTGCGGGTCACCAGGAGACGGCAGCCAGACTGGTCCAGGGCGTACTGGAGCTCCTTGACCCGATAAGCGGGATTGATGTTGACCTGGATTGCGCCGATCTTGGCGGTGGCGTACTGGATGTAGATCCATTCGGCGAAGTTGGGGCTCCACATACCGACCCGGTCGCCGACCTGGATTCCTATTGCCATCAGGCCTTTGGCCACCTCATTGATGGTGTCGTAGAACTCAGCCCAGGTCTGACGAATCCCCTGATGCACAACCACCAGAGCCTCTCGATCGGGAAATCGATCCACCGTGGCCTCGAGGTTGGCGCCGATGGTCGAGGACAACAAAGGCGTGTCGGTTGGACCGGCGGCTACTGACAGGGTCACTGTGTTTCCTTCCCGTAACCCATGTTCGACAGCGCCACACCGATCTCATCGAGAATCTCCGGGTCGTCGATCGTCGCCGGCATGGTCCACTCCTCTCCATCGGCGATCTTGCGCATCGTGCCGCGGAGGATCTTGCCTGACCGAGTCTTGGGCAAACGATGAACCACGCTCGCCTTCTTGAAGGAAGCCACCGGACCGATCCGCTCCCGGACCATGGCCACCAGTTCGGATTCGACCTCGGCCGGAACACGATCGGCACCGGCAGCCAGAACGACAAATCCGACCGGAAGCTGCCCTTTCAACTGATCGGCAACACCGATGACCGCACACTCCGCCACGTCGGGATGTTCGGCCAGGACCTCTTCCATCGCTCCCGTCGACAGCCGGTGACCTGCCACATTGATGATGTCATCGATCCGACTCATGATGTAGACGTAACCGTCTTCGTCCTTGTATCCCGCATCCGAGGTGAGATAGAACCCGGGGAAGGCGCTCATGTAGGCCTCGACGAACCGATCATCGGCGTTCCAAAGAGTCGGCAGCGCTCCCGGGGGCAAGGGCAGGCGAGCAACGATGGCGCCGATCTCACCCGGGTCGCACTCCTTCCCGCTCTCTTTGAGCACTCTTATGTCGTAGCCGGGAACGGGAAGGGTTGGTGAGCCTGGCTTGACCGTGAAAGTCTCGATGCCGATCGGGTTGGTGACCATTGGCCAGCCGCTCTCCGTCTGCCACCAATGATCGATCACCGGAACCCCCAGCTTTTCCTCTGCCCAATGGAGGGTGTCGGGGTCGCAACGCTCGCCGGCCAGGAAAAGCGTCCGAAACTCGGAGAGGTCGTATTGGGCTATGAACTCCCCATCGGGGTCGTCGCGTTTTATGGCTCGGAAGGCGGTGGGGGCCGTGAAGAAGACGGAGACGCCGTGTTGCGCGATCACACGCCAGAACGCACCGGGGTCGGGTGTGCCGACCGGTTTGCCCTCATAGAGGATCGTGGTGCATCCGTGAAACAGTGGCGCATACACGATGTAGGAGTGCCCGACAGTCCAACCGAGATCCGAGGCTGCCCAATACGTCTCGCCCGGCTCGACGCCGTACAGCGAACGCATCGACCACGCCAAAGCCACCGCGTGGCCACCGTTGTCCCGCACGATCCCCTTGGGCTCTCCTGTGGTTCCTGAGGTGTAGATGATGTAGAGCGGATCGGTCGCCGCAACGGGGACACAGTCAACCGCCGACGCAGCGCCCACCGTCTCAGACCAATCGACGTCTCTCCCCTCCACCATGGTTGCGCGCGCCTGGGGACGCTGAAGCACCATCACGGTCTCAGGTTTGTGATCGGCGAGGTCGATCGCCGCATCGAGCAGCGGTTTGTACTCGACGATCCGTCCGGGCTCGATCCCACAGCTCGCCGAAAGGATCGCCACCGGTCGGGCGTCGTCGATCCTCGTCGCCAGCTCATTAGCCGCGAAACCTCCGAACACCACCGAATGGACCGCGCCGATGCGGGCACAGGCGAGCATGGCCATGGCGGTTTCCGGCACCATTGGCATATAGATGATGACCCGGTCACCCTTCTTGACTCCCAGGTCGGAGAGGGCGCCCGCCACGATGGCGACCTCGTCGCGGAGCTCCCGATACGTATAGGACCTGACGGTATCGGTTACCGGTGAGTCGTAGACCAGAGCCACCTGGTCCGCCCGTCCCCCGTCCACGTGGCGATCGAGAGCGTTGTGGCATGTGTTGAGAACCCCATCGGGAAACCAGCGATAAAACGGTGGGCGGGAATCGTCCAGCACATGCTGCGGGACCACTTCCCAATCGATCAACTCGGCCGCCTCGCCCCAGAAGGCTTCCGGATCGCCAAGGGAGCGCTCATAAACGGCTCTGTACGTCATAGCACCGATCCTAGAGGAGGCTGAACCACGCCGACGGCCGCCCCCGTTTCTGTCGTTGGCCCCCCGTACGTTGGGTACTGATCCATCGGACAGACTTGAAGGGAGTGAATGATGGATGCTCGAACACAGGCCTGGCTCGACCAGGAGGACGCAAATGTGGCAGAAAAGATCCGGCGCTATGGCTGGTTCATCCAATATGTTGGAGGAAGTTCCTGCAGCCGACCAGAATGTGAATGCTCGCAATCCGACGATCCGGCGTTCGCCTACACGGTCGGGCTGTTTGGACTGGCTCACCCCGAGTTGTTGATCTTTGGCGTGGGGCCCAACACCGCCGCCGGCGTCATCAACACGCTGGGCAGCCGTGTCCGCGACGGGGAGGCACTCTTACCGGGTCAGCTCGTCACGGTCGATGAGTGGCAACACCGGATCATTCCGGAGCCGGTGCCCAACTCCGGAGAAATCGTGTTCGAGGCCAATCGGTACTATCAGCGGCCCGCCGATGTCTCTGTCCCCGTCCTCCAGCTCAGCTACGACGACACCGAAGGCAGATTTCCCTGGGAAGAGGGTTACGCCGCACCCGAGATGCAGCCGAGACCAGGCACTTTCAAGGCTTGAAGCGAGGAGTGGGAGATCTGAGGTGACTCCCCGGCTTCGTCATGGGAAAGTCGGGTGATGACCGAGCATGGCACAACGCTCGGCGGACCAAGTCGATGTGAGCAGTTGCTCCGCTCCAAGCAGCAGGGAGGCCCCGATGAAGAGGCTGGCGATCACATCCGACGGCCAGTGTGCTCCCAGACGGACCCGACTCCAGGCGACGAACAACACAACCACGACGAACACCACGAAGCCAAGCCTCAAGACATCTGGCCGATTTGTCAGGATCCAAAGGAGGAATGGGACAAGACCAAAGATGATGACGGCGTGGATGACATGACCGCTCGGAAAGGAGCCAAACATCGTGCTGACCGCCGGGTTGGGCGGCCGCGCCCGATCGACAATCACCTTGAGCACGGTGTCAACGGTGAGGGCGGCTGCGACCAGAGCGACAAGAGTGAGGGCGGAGGCACGGCATCGGCGCCACAGAAATGCAACAGCGACCAGACCGACCCCGATGGCGAGGTTCGGAGATCCAAGACTGGTTACAACCTTGGCGAAGAGTAGCGAACCCCCCCAACCTCGAACCCACTCCGAAACCGGTTGGTCGATTCGCAATAGCCACTCCGGGTTGTTCGCGGCGATCACACCGAGGAACACCGTGGCCACGAAGGTCACGATCAGAAACCGTCTACCGCCTAGGACGGTACGAAAGAACCATGGCGTCTCGTCGGGAAGCCCGCGATGAATCTGATCGAACGACATACCTCCCGGTAACTCCTTCTCCGTCACGGCGCGGCCACCAGAAATCCCCATGACGTGATCGTCTCCATCAAGGGCGGCTGAGGGGCGTTCGCGTGAGAAGGGGCCGTACCGAAGGTGGCACGTCGGTGCGATTGTGGCGGCCACGCATGCGCCACGCCATCACAATGCCGGCAATCACAATCAGAAGGCCAAACCCGATGAGAACCGTTCTGTTGACTGCTGGTTCGCTTCCAAACGCGAACCGCAGAGCGAATCCCACACCCAGTGCAGCGATGATGCCTGGCAGCCATTCCGTGGCGAGCCGAATGGTTTGTACCCCAACAGCCAAGAAGCCGATCGCTCCCAGCATGCTGACAGCCCAGATCCAGCCGACGTTCTGAATGTAACCCCCCGGGTTGAGGTAGTTCCACGTTGCGCCGGGGATGACCAGGATCACGAGGCCGAACGAGATCCCGGCAACGGCTCCGTATACCGATCGCGGCCTGAGCCCGGATTCGGTCTGCCGCGAGGCCCCGGGCCCGGCGCGAATCTCGTCAGCCACAGCCGCTCCTGTGTGCTTGACACGCCGTTCGATTCCGGCGTCGCCTCTCACCTTGCGAACGGCGTCGCCAATGAGAAGCCCTATTGAAATGAGGAACCCACCTGCCAGTGCCCCGGGAATGAAGACGAAGAGCCCGCCGGGCTCCACACCATCACCCAGGGCCGTGTGTTTGGGCACCCGTCCAATCATCCGGTTGCCTCCAACACTCTGTCCGATTCGAGGTCCTCCTCGCCGTCGAGGATGACAACGATGCCGCTGTCGCCGTCGACGCGAAGCCGGGGAGAATCCAGAGAGGCGAGTCGGCCCACAAGACCAGGAACGTTGAGCACAGCCGGAAGCCCCAGTTCGCGGGCGATGATCGCAGCGTGCGACAGTGGCCCTCCCTCTTCGACCACGATTGCGCCGGCCGTCAGAAACAGAGGCGTCCAGGCAGGATCCGTGGTCCTCGCCACGAGGATGTCGCCAGGCTCGATCGGCTCGGTGGCCTTGGTGATGATGCGAGCGGTGCCCTCGAAGACGCCGGCACTCGCTCCCCATCCCGTGAAGGTGTCGCCAGTGGGGATTTCAACCTCGCCAATGCGCCGACTCGGATCACCCACGAATATCTGAGGCACGGAGTCATCCGTGGAGAGCCGATCGAGGACTTTGCGCCGTCTCTCCAGCTCCCAGGTGGTAGGGCCGCGTCCGGCGAAGGCCGATTCGAGCTCCTGGGCTGCGAGAAGATCGATGTCAAGCGGGGATTTGAGGACACCGGAAACGTGGAGACGACCGCCGAGAGAGAGGTGAATCCTCCTCACCTCTCCACCGAGAGCGAGGACGGCCGACTTGGTCTTTTCACGCAGGTGGAGGAATTCGACGGCGTCCATGACCAGACGACGAAGCATGCGCCGCCGGACGTCGACGATCTGGGCGGTC
>JAZFTN010000064.1:0-5780 GCA_036446715.1 Acidimicrobiia bacterium
GAGCAAGCTCGACAAGGCAAAGGGTCTCATCAGTTCGATCCGCGACTCACACTTCGACGCTCGTCATGTCATGCGCGGCGTCTACGACGGCCGCTACAAGTTCATCCGGTATCACGCAATCAACGAACACAACCAGCCAGCGACGATCGACGACCTATACCGAGACAATGATGTGGCGCTCTACGACCTGTGGGAAGACCCCGACGAGATGGACAACCTTGCCAACCGGGACAACCCGGCACACGACGAAGCGTTAGTTGTCTCGATGAACGACAAGCTCAACACACTGATCCGGGCCGAACTCGACGACGATCCCGACATCGTCGATCGACCTCTGCTGTTCATGGGCGTCGCCGGATTCAAACAACGGATCAAGAGCTAGCCGAACATAACGGCACTTGTGGGCGACGCAGAATGCAGGTGTGGTGTGGTGCGGGCCCGCTCGGTTTACTTGATGATGCGATCCTCGAGGTGGCTACCGAATAACTCCGAGTAGCGCCGCGTGATCTCGTGCATTCTTGTCGAGCCAGGTTCGGGACGGTCAACACCGAAGACGGTGGTAGGAAAGTCGAGTTCACGTTGCATCGCCCATATCTCTTCGTGGGCCTCGGGTGGGAACAGTGTGGCCGGGTCACCGACTGCGACCCACCCGATTGGAACAATGGCATCTGCTTCGAGTCGAGTATTGACGTGGACAACACCGTTGATCCGCACTTCGGCGCGCGCTTCGATCTGAGCGCCCGGAAACACCGAAACTCCAGTGGCGAGGAACACGTCATCATCGATGACAGCACCATTGATATGACTATGGGGTCCTACAAGAACATGATTCCCCAGACGAGTCCCATGACCGGACCGGCCACGAAGCACAGCGTTCTCCATAACAATGCATTTCTCACCCAACTCGACAGGCCCGCCATCCGCGGTGATCACCGCCCCGAAGAGCACTCTGCATCCCTTTGCGAGTCGAACATCGCCACTCACGACTGCCGTCGGAGCCACATACACATCGTCGGCGAGAATCGGACTGACATCTTCGTGCTCTATTAACACGACAAACCTCCAAAGACTGACTCCGAGACCATTGTTACCCGCCTTTGACGCCCCGCACATAACGGCACTTATGTGCGACTAGATCAGGGTACATAATGCCGGTTGTGGGCAGCCCTCGTGTCCCTGTTGACGGCTACACGTTGACAGCCAGAAACCCGCAGCAGATGGCGAGGATGAGAGCGACCGGCCCCCAGATTCGCTCGATCTTTGAACGTGAGGCGAAGTTGGCCAATGCCCCTAGCCCGAACAGTGCAGAGAGAAGCCACAACCAGAGTTCGGTCTGGTTCCCGTCCGCCAGCCCGGTATCCGCCACACCTGATGCGTCCAGAACGAAAAGGATCGCAAGCGGGTAGATCCCGAATCCAGAGATCGCGCTCACGACTCGAAACCGGGTTGGTAGGACCCCAGGGTTGCTGCCCCCATATGAGGCTGCGCCCCAGGGTGCACCAAGGCTCAAGGCAATCTGGAAGATGACGAGTATGCCGGCAAAGACACTGAAGATGACGCCTGCAGTTTCCAAGCGTTCGACACTAGTTGCTCCCAAGAAGCCGCACATAACGGCACTTATGGGCGGCTGAACACGACCTCACGAACCGTGCATAATGCCGGTTATGGGCGGGTGAGTCTGGCCCGCCGGGCGGTGAATGGGTTGCCGTCCTATGGTTCGCTGTAGTCCTGTAGAAGTCCGTGGGAGGGATTATGCGTGTCGGAAGGTCAATGACGGATGTGGTTGGCGGTACTCCGCTCGTACAACTGCACAAGGTGGTGCCGGATGACGCGGCTGACGTATTTGTGAAGCTGGAGTGGTTCAACCCGACCGGTTCGTATAAGGATCGCATGGCACTTGCCATGGTTGAAGAGGCGGAACGGAGGGGTGACCTTCGTGACGGCATGACCGTCGTCGAGTACACGGGCGGCAGCACCGGGTCGTCCTTGGCATACGTGTGTGCAGTGAAGGGCTACAGCTTCAAGGTTGTGTCATCGGATGCAGTCGCCGAGGAGAAGCTCAAGACAATGATCGCATTTGGAGCGGACCTGACGATTATTGAAAGCACTGGAGGGAAGATCACCCCTGATTTGGTCCCGCGAATGATTGAACAGGCTGCCAAATTCGCTTCTGAACCTGACACCTACTGGACCGACCAGTTGAACAATGCTGATTCACTTGTCGGTTACCGCAAGATCGGCGACGAACTTCTCGAACAGTTGGATCGTCCCATCGACGTGTTCTGTGCGATGGTTGGTACTGGTGGCCTGACAATGGGTGTCTCCTCCGCTCTCGCCGATGGAGGCTCCGAAGCCAGGATCGTGGTTTTGGAGCCAGCCTCGTCGCCGTTCCTCACCAAGGGTGAAGCTGGAACACACGGTGTCGAAGGAACTGGTATCGGATATCTGCCACCGTTATTGGATGAGAACCGATACAACGAAGCGCGAGCTATCGAGGAATCAGATGGTCGCGAAATGGCCCGTCGACTAGCCGCCGAAGAAGGTTTGCTTGCTGGGACCTCCACCGGACTCAACGTTGTCGGTGCGATAGACATTGCGCTCGAACTTGGCCCCGCACACACGGTGGTAACCGTCGCTGTCGACACCGGCCTTAAGTACCTCGCCGGTGATCTTTACTCCGCTTAGACCACACACGCACATAACGGCATATGGGCGGCTGATCGCGACGTCAGTAACCGTACATAAATCGCACCGGATATGGGCGGTCACCATGTGACACGAAGAGCTACTCAAAGTAGTAGCTCGACTACGTTCCGCGGTTGATGGGTCGAGATTGTCCCGAGGCTTGTTGAAGTAGAAGGGGTGGTGGTCCCCTCCGGGACGTTGCCGTGATGGCATCGTTCAGGAGACATTTGACCGAATCCTGAGAAAGGGACCACCTGATGAAGAACCTAGACGGACCGGCTGTGAGGCTGGTTGATGAAAGTGATGAACGACTCGCTGGGCTGTTGCCTGAGGGCCTAGCGATCGAGTTGGGCTCGATCGCTGCGCTGTGTCGTGAAGGGCTGATGGCGCTCTCTGTTGAGGCCGGTCTGGCGGCGGCTCGGGCGATCATGGCGGAAGAAGCCGACGCGTTGTGTGGCGGTTGGAACGCCCGGGACCCTGAACGCAGTCATGTCCGTGGGGGTACGGCGCCGACGTCGGTGGTGATGGGCGGTCAGAAGCTGCCGATTCGACGACCTCGAGTCCATGCCCTCGACGAAGACGGCGGCAATGCTGGCGAGGTGCCGCTTGAGACGTTTGGGGTGTTCTCCCAGGGCGATCTGTTGAACCGGGTTGTGGTGGAGCGGATGCTGGCCGGGGTCGCCACGAGAAGCTTCGAACGGGTCGCGGACCCGATCGGCGCCGAAGCCCGGTCCAAAGCCCGGTCGACGTCGAGCTCGGCGGTGTCACGCCGGTTCGTGACCGGAACCAAAAAGGCCCTCGATGAACTTTTGGGGCGGGACCTGTCGGGCCTGGATGTGGCGGTGTTGATGATCGACGGCGTCGACTTCGCCGCAGCATCGGTCGTGGTCGCCATGATCGTGACCGCGGACGGAACCAAGGTCCCGGTCGGGTTGCGGTCCGGTGACACCGAGAACAAGACGATCGTGACCGCGTTGTTGGCTGATCTGGTCGAGCGTGGGCTCGACTACTCCGCTGGATTATTGGTGGTAATCGACGGCGCCAAAGCCCTCGCCGCCGGGGTGAAATCGGTGTTCGGCGACCTCGCCTTGGTACAGAGATGCACCTTGCACAAACGTAGGAATGTCGGTGATCATCTCCCGAAGAAGGACCGCGACCGGGTCGATGCCAGACTCCGTTCAGCGTTTGGTGACCCCGACCCCCACGCTGGGCTTGGTAAAGCGAAACGTCTCGCCACCGAACTGGAGCGGACCCATCCCGACGCTGCGGGATCGCTGCGTGAAGGACTCGATGACATGTTCACCGTTCGCCGTCTCGGAATCGACGGCACGCTCGCGCGCACGCTGGTGTGCACCAACATGATCGAGTCGATGATCTCGATCGTGAGGACCACAACCCGGAACGTGAAACGGTGGCGCAACCACGGCGACATGCGACGACGGTGGGCAGCAGCAGGGCTGCTCGAAGCCGAGAAGAAATTCCGGCGGGTCAGAGGATACCGACAGATACCCCAACTCGTCGCCGCCCTCGCCCGTCACGCCGACACTGTCACACCCACCCGCGATACTGAACAAGACTTCGCTGCATGAACACAGGGACCACCACCCGCAGCAACTTCAACAGCAAACGGGACAACCTCGGGATGTCTCCGGAACCAAACGAAACTGTGTTGACGTGCTGACCTTCAATCTTTTGAAACATGACTTCCTTTGTCTAGCTGATCCGCTACAACGTCGTCTCCAAAGTTCACTGGGTTGATTGCGGAAGTTTTTCCGATATTTCTTCCGATTCTGGTGTTTTGACCCGAATCTGTCCCAGCTGGCCTGTTGAGTGGAGACTATGAGTTGGGGAGATTCTTCAAACGATCAGATTGATGAGGCGTTTGCTCATTTTCATGGGTTGGCGTCTGCGGGTTTGGCTCATGTTTGTGAGCTGATAGTCGAGGTCGACGCCCGTCAGTCGTGGATGACCGATGGTGCTCGCAGTCTTACTGATTGGGTGGCGTCAAGATTACGGCTCCGCCCTTCCACTGCGCGACAACTGGTTTCTGTGGCGAGACGGCTTTCTGATCTTCCTGTTCTTGCGAGGCGCTTTGCTTCCGGTGACCTGTCTCTTGACCAGACCGACGCTATTTCTCGGATGGCTACTGCTGACACCGAAGCTGGGCTGATCGAAGAAGCTCTTGGGTTGTCTAATGCTCTGTTGGATCGCAAGGCCCGGAGGGCGAACCCTCCCACGGCTGTCGATGAGGCCGAAGCTCACCGGGTGCGGGCCTTGTGGATCCAGAGGACCCTCGACGGAGCATCAGGAAAACTGACTGCTCATCTACCTCACCTCGACCTCGAAATCGTGGAAACGGCGATCCGTGACCGGGCCGACAAGATCGGTCCCGACCCGCAAACCGGTTTGTTCGACGCCTATTCACAGCGGATGGCGGACGGGTTGGTGCAAGTTTGTGCCACCACCGGAGACCAAACCACTACTTCTCCCCCTCAGATTGTGGTTCACGCTGATCTTGATGCGTTGACCACCTTCGACTCTGGTGTAACCGAACTCGGTTCCGGTGCTCTCATCCCCAACGAGACGGCGCGACGACTGTCATGTGATTGTGTTGTCGAATCGGTTGTCACCGATGGCAGTGTCGTCATCGGAGTAGGTCGCAACAGTCGCACCGTTCCCGGATGGTTGAGAAGACTGGTTCATCATCGTGACGGTGGGTCCTGCCGGTTCGCTGGATGTGGAAACAAAGGTTGGCTTCAGGTTCATCACATCCGCCACTGGTCCCAAGGGGGTAAAACCGATTTGGACAATCTGATCCTGATATGTGGGTTTCATCACCGGTTTGTTCACGAACACGACTGGCACATCACCACCAGCAAGAACAACCAGTTCCAGTTTCGCCGACCCGACTGGACCCTCTACCCCAAACCCCAACCAGGGTTACATCCCCGACTCGCCGCCCTCGTCGACACCCGACCAACCTAGGGGCAGCCGCCCCCACCTCCCCACCATCGACAGAAAATGACCAGCAACTACCCGACTATGGCGATGACCTCGCCGGCGGCCACCGTGTCACCGGGCTCGACCCGGAGATC
>JAZFTN010000065.1:0-9878 GCA_036446715.1 Acidimicrobiia bacterium
TACGAGGAGGCGGAAAACCGTCTCCATACCCAGAAGGCGATCATGAGCAAATTGGTGGAGAGCGGCCGATGATGCCTCCCCACCAAGACGTCCGCCACACAATCGTGCAGCTCCTGTCGAACATGAGCGACGGGAAGGAGATTCGCACCTATCTCAGCCGATTCTCCCAGCTCGATCAGTCGCGATTCGCGGTTATCAAGATCGGCGGGGCCATCCTCCAGAGCAGACTCGAAGAGACAGCGGCCGCTCTTGCCCTTCTCCACACGGTCGGACTCACACCGATCGTCATCCACGGCGGCGGGCCCCAGCTCGACGAGCGGTTGGCGAGCGATGGCATCGTCACTGACAAGGTCGATGGCTTGAGAGTCACGACCAGTGAGGTGCTCGATGCTGCCCGCGACATCTTCACGGCGCAGAACATCGCACTCGTCGAGGCGGTGAGGGGCCAGGGTGTGTCCGCCCATGGGCTCACTCAGGGCGCATTCGACGCGGACATCGTTGATCAGGACAAATACGGTTTCGTCGGCGAGCCGACCGGACTCCATCTAGATCTGTTGCGATCGATCGTGAAATCCGGGGCGATCCCGATCCTCACATGCCTCGGTGTGGCCCGTGGAGGGCAGTTGGTGAACATGAACGCCGACTCGGCCACACGTCTTCTGGTCCACGAGATCCAACCGATGAAGATCGTCTTCCTTGTCGACTCCGGTGGTCTCCTCGACGGCGAGGGCCGGATCATCGAGTCGATCAACCTCACTTCTGACTTCGACGACCTGATGAGCCAGGATTGGGTCCACTCCGGAATGAGGCTCAAACTCGCCGAGATCAGCCGTCTTCTCGACGACACTCCCCCATCGACCTCGGTGTCGATCACCAGCCCTGCCACCCTGGTCAGAGAATTGTTCACCCATGGAGGCGCAGGCACCCTCGTCCGCAAGGGCGAGAAGATCGTCAAATACGAGGACAAGGCCGATCTCGACCGGGGCCGTGTCGAGGATCTCATCCATGGCGCGTTTGGTCGAAAGCTGGAGCCCCGCTGGTGGACCGACCTGGACCTGTCCGCCGCTTATGTCTCCGAAAGTTACCGGGCCGGCGCGGTGGTGACCCGAATCGATGACTTCACCTATCTCGACAAGTTCGCAATTCATGAGAGCGCTCAAGGCGAGGGTCTTGCCAGGACCGTCTGGACCCATGTGACAAGGGACTTTCCGGTGCTCTTCTGGAGATCGAGAAGCGACAATCGTTTCAACGCCTTTTACGCCAAGGAGGCCGAAGGTTCGGTGAAACAAGGCCACTGGACCATCTACTGGATAGGTGAGAGCGACTTTGACAAGATCAGTCGGGCCGTAAAGAGGCTGAGCGAACTGCCTGCAGCCTTCCGCAGGGACTCCTCCGGTGTCTGAAGCCAGATCTGTCGGCGTCGTCGGAGCCCGCGGGCACACCGGCAGCGAACTGCTCAGGCTCCTGGGCAGGCATCCCGGCCTGTCTGTGGATTACGCCGGTTCGAGAGAGAAGGTGGGTCGTCCGGTTCCCGAGATCGACCAACTCACATTTGGAGACCTGGACGCCGAGGGGATTGCCCTATTGGGATTGGATGCGGTTTTTCTCGCTCTTCCCGACGGTGTCAGCGAGCCATTCGTCTCCACGCTTCCCGAGGACACCGTGATCATCGACATCTCCTCAGACCACCGTTTCGACGACACCTGGATCTACGGTCTTCCCGAGCTCAATAGGGCCAAGATCGCGGGAGCGCGACGAGTCGCCAATCCGGGTTGCTACGCGACCGTCATGCAGCTCGCGTTGGCGCCTTTTGTAGATGATCTCGACGGAGTGCCGGCCGTGTTCGGGGTCTCTGGATACTCCGGTGCCGGCACCACACCATCGACGAAGAACGATCCGGCTCGACTCGCCGACAACCTGTTGCCTTACAGGCTCGTGGGGCACAATCACGAGCGAGAGGCCACCCGACACCTGGGTCATCCGGTTCGTTTCATGCCCCACGTCCATCAGGCGTTCCGGGGTCTTCTCATAACCTGCCATATCCCGTTATCCAGTCCGATCACCCGCGAAAACGCGTTACAGCGCTTGGTTGATGCCTACGCCGATGAAGCCCTGATCGACATTCAAGAGGAAATTCCCGAGTTGCGCGATGGCGCCGGACTGTTGGGTGTCGTGTTTGGCGGGGTACATGTGAGCGACGACGGCCGGAACGTGGTGGTGGTGGGTGCCGAGGACAACCTCCTCAAGGGAGCGGCGGTTCAGGGCCTTCAGAACCTCAATCTCGCCTTTGGCCTGCCGGAGTTTGCCGCGATTCTGTGAGCGCTAATAGGTTGTGCCCATGGCCTACACCGCAATCGACCTGATCGAGACCAAACGCGATGGTGGTGTTCTCTCCCCAGAGGCCATTGATTGGCTCATCGGTGCCTACACCGATGGCAGTGTTCCGGACTATCAGATGTCTGCCATGGCGATGGCGATCCTGCTCAACGGGATGAACAGCGACGAACTAACCGCATGGACCGAGGCGATGCTCCACTCCGGCGATGTGATGGATTTCTCGAACATTGACACGGCGAAGATCGACAAGCACTCCACAGGTGGAGTCGGCGACAAGATCTCGATACCTCTGGTGCCAATGGTGGCTGCCTGTGGAGTTTTGATTCCGATGATTTCCGGACGTGGACTGGGGCACACCGGTGGGACCCTCGACAAACTGGAATCGATCCCCGGCTTCACCACCAGCATGGATGCCTACCGTTTTCGCGCCCTTCTCCTCGAACACGGTCTCGTGCTCGCCGGAGCATCGGAGACGATGGTGCCCGCGGATCGCAAGCTCTACGCATTGCGAGACACCACCGGCACCGTCCCCTCGATACCGCTTATCGCCAGCTCGATCATGTCCAAGAAACTCGCTGAAGGGCTCGATGGGCTTCTTCTGGATGTGAAGACTGGATCCGGGGCATCCATCAAGAAGCTCGATCAGTCTCGGGAGCTGGCCCACACAATGGTCGGAATCGGCGCAGCCCATGGTGTCGAAACTGTCGCGTTCATAACCGCAATGGACCAGCCCTTGGGCCACGAAGTTGGCAACGCCAATGAGATCAGGGAATCGATCGATGTGCTCCGAGGTCGTGGACCGGCCGATGTGACCGAACTCATCATGGTCTTTGGCGAAACGATGCTCGAGCTGGCGGGCATGGACGGCGGTCGTGACCGACTCGACGAGGCAATACAGTCGGGTGCTGCCTTGCAGAAGTTCATCGAGGTTGTGAAGGCCCACGGAGGAGATCCGTTGGTCATCGACGACCCGTCTCTTCTCGCCGTGGCACCCCGCGAGGCTGTGGTGGTTGCTCCTGGCTCCGGATATGTCACAAGATGCGACGCCTTGACAATCGGAACAGTTGCCACCCATCTCGGCGCTGGCCGGGAGCGAAAGAAGGACACCATCGATCCCGGCGTGGGGATCACTCTCACGGCAAAACTAGGTAGCAGAGTTGCCGAGGGTGACACCCTGGCCATTGTCCGCTACAGCGACGAAAGCAAATGGGAGGCGCAACGCGACACTCTCGGGACCGCCTGGTTGATCTCCGATGATCCGACACCACCACAAGATCTCATCATCGAACGAATCGACGTCTCCTCTTTCTGAGCATGGATCAATAGCTCAGATGGCAGTTACCATCGCCGCCGCAATTCGAACAAGGAGCAATGCGGTATGAAGGTCGTCGTCTGTGTGAAGCAGATCCCCGATCCGGCCACCCCCTACACCCTCGAAGAGGGAACACACTGGTTGACACGCCCTGACGACCAGATCCTCGACGACACCGACCGCTACGGCGTGGAGATGGGTCTTCAGCTGGCCCAGGCCAACGAGGGAACCCTCACATTGGTGAGCATGGGACCTGCCGGCAACGCCCAGGGGATACGCCAGGCCCTGGCGATGGGTGCCGACAAAGCAATCATCATCGAGGATGACGCTCTCCGGGGCTCCGATGCCCTGACGACTTCGAAAGTTCTCGCCGCTGCCATCGAGAGGGAAGGCTTTGATCTGGTGATCGCCGGCACCGAGTCGACCGACGGATACTCGGGGGTCATTCCACAGATGCTCGCCGAGCATCTCGACGCCCCCGCCCTCACCTATGCGAAAAGGGTCGAAATAGGCGACGGAACAGTCACCATCGACCGCCAGACCGACGACGGTTACGACGTGGTGGCGACAGATCTGCCTGCTGTTGTTTCGGTGACTGCTGGCGTGGTCGAGCCTCGTTATCCCACCTTCAAGGGGATCATGGACGCCAAGAAGAAGCCGGTGGAGCATCTGACGCTCGACGACCTCGGCGTCGAGACGTCGTCCGATCAGAAGGTCACCTCGATCTCGGATGCTGCTGAGAGAGCGGCTGGTCAGAAGATCGAAGACGACGGTGAGGCCTTCCAGGCCATCGTCTCGCTCCTCGAAGAGAGAAAGGTGATCTGAGATGGCGTCGGTATGGGTGTTCATCGAAGAAATCAACGAAAGGCCGTCTGTCTTGGGACTCGAGCTTCTGGCCAAGGCGAGAACGGTTGGCGATGTCACCGCTGTCTATCTCGGGACCGGTAGCGACGAGGCATTCGCCGTCCTGGGCGAGCATGGGGCGAGCTCGGTGCTCCATGCAGACAGCGGCGACCGACTCCCGTCGGGACCACTCGCCGCGGCCCTTGCCGACCGGATGGCCGCCGAGTCACCAGAACTGGTGTTGTTCGGCCAGGCCTACACCGACAGGGACGTGGCCGGACGTCTTGCCGCTCGATTGGGCGTCGGAGTTCTGGCCAATGCTTCGGATGTCCGCCTGACTGACGAAGGTGTGGAGACGGATCACGAGATCTTTGGTGGCAGCCAGACCGCCACCGCATCGGCATCGAATGGGCCGTTCCTCGTGCTCATTCGTCCCAAGTCATTTGCGGCGGAAGCAGCGGGAAAAGGTGCGCCCTCGGTTGACACCCTCGATCTTCCCGACGTTGGCGTCTCCGAGGCGAAGATCGTCGAGTCGCACGTCGAAGAGCGCGAAGGGCCCCAGCTTGGTGATGCCGGCGTCGTCGTAGCCGGGGGACGCGGTCTTGGTTCGGCCGAGGGCTACGAGTTGGTGGAAAAACTCGCCAAACAGTTGAGCGCCGCCACCGGCGCCACACGGGCCATTGTCGATGCAGGCTGGGTCCCTTATGCGAAACAGGTGGGGCAGACGGGCAAGACAGTCAAGCCCGACGTCTACATCGCCGTCGGTATCTCGGGGGCGATGCAGCATCTTGTCGGCATGAAGGACGCCGGCACCATCATCGCCATCAACAAGGATCCCGACGCCCCCATATTCTCGGTGGCCGACCTCGGAATCGTCGGTGACGTCAACAAGGTGCTTCCACAACTGATCGAGGCGCTCGAAAGCCGCTGACCGATAGCCAGGAAAACGCGTAGGCTTCCCTCATGCACGCCCGGATCACTTTCGCTGTGCTGACTCTGACAGTCGCTGCCTGCGGCACGGCGGGTGAGACGACGACCACCATTGGCACCGATTCAGAACCCACGACCACGGTCGCACCCGAAACAACGACCAGCACTGCCGGGACAACCACGAGTGCTCCGGCCGAGGAGACCTCTACCACGACACCCCCGGTTTCCGGTGCTCAGTTCGTGCTCACCAGCGTCTCATTCGGAGATGGAGGAATGGTCGTCATCACCAACATCGGTGATGAGGCCGGAAACCTCGCCGGGCACTTCCTGTGTCAGCGGCCCTCTTACTTCGCTATCCCTGATGTCGAGGTTCCGGCCGGCGGCTTCGTCGCCATCAACACCGGAGGGAACGCGTTCCTCCCCCCGCCCGGCGCGATCACCATTGACGAAATTGCCGCCATCGGCACGCTCAAACCCGTCGACGGAGAAGTCGGGCTGTATACGTCGGCGCTTTTCGGCTCGGCGACCGACATCATCAGCTATGTGGAGTGGGGCAGCTCAGGTCACGGGCGTAGCTCGGTGGCCGTCGAGGCCGGGATTTGGAGCGGCTTTGTCCAGACGACCGCCGACAGTGTGACGATCCTGGCAAATACCGCGCCTCCCGCCGAGGCCGCCCATTGGGACGTTGGTTGAGAGTCAGAGGTTGAATCGGTGAGGCAACAGCTCTTCGAGGGTGTGCTCCCGGACGACTGAGCCATCCCCGGCGGTCACGATCACCTTCTCGACGCCAAATTCCGCCATTTCCTGACGGCAGCGACCACACGGGTATGCCCCTTCGACGTTGTCCGCGTCGATACAGGCGACGGCGACAGTGGAGATCTTTCGAACCCCCTGGGAGACGGCCGTGTTGATCGCGGTGGATTCTGCGCACGAGGAGACCGGGTAGGAGGCATTCTCGATATTGGCGCCCGTGAAGATCTCCCCATCCGCACTTACCACAACGGCGCCAACACGAAAGTGCGAGTACGGGGAGTATGAGCCCTCGGCAGCCTCTCGTGCCGCCACAGCAAGTTCATCGTTGTTCATGATTCCTCCAGCAATGCATCGACAAAGCTATCCGGGTCGAACGCCATCAGGTCGTCTAATCCTTCTCCCACACCTATAAGCTTCACCGGAACACCAAGATCCTTC
Organism: Acidimicrobiia bacterium; assembly: GCA_036446715.1. Taxonomy (GTDB): domain Bacteria; phylum Actinomycetota; class Acidimicrobiia; order Spongiisociales; family ZC4RG35; genus SZUA-217. The sequence continues at coordinate 6,614 of JAZFTN010000065.1, forward strand.
TCCACGGCGATGATGATGCCGCCTCGAGCCGTGCTATCCAGCTTTGTCAGAATGATGCCCGTGACCGGCACCGTCTCCGCGAACTCGCGCACCTGAGCCAGACCGTTCTGTCCCGCAGTCGCATCCAGGACCAAGAGCACCTCATCGACAACACCATCACCGGCGGCGACCCGGTGGATCTTGGCCAACTCCGCCATCAGATTCTTGTTTCCGTGGAGCCGTCCCGCCGTATCGATGATCACGACATCGGTCCCCTTGGCTCGAGCCGAGGTCAGGGTGTCAAAGGCAACGGAGGCAGGGTCCCCGCCGGCCTGGCCTCCCACCACGTCGACTCCAACACGGTCTCCCCAGGTCTGAAGTTGCTCACCTGCTGCTGCCCGGTAGGTGTCGGCTGCACCAAGAATGACGGTCTTGTCCTCGTCCTTGAGTCGTTTGGCCAGTTTGGCGACCGTCGTTGTCTTCCCGGTGCCGTTGACTCCCACCACCAGCCACACAGACGGCCGACTGCTCGTAGCCAGCCCGCGTTCCCCATTGCCCAACTCTCCGCGGAGTCGCGTGGACAATGCCGCCTTCGCCTCTCGGGCAGTCTTTGGATTGGTGGAACGGACACCATCCACGATGTGACTGGCCGCCTCGACGCCGACATCCGCAGCGAGGAGGGCCTCCTCGATCTCGCCCCATGTGGACTCGTCGATTCCCGAGCTCCACGCTTTGCGAAGAGCAACCCCAAGGGCACCCGCCGTTCTCGCCAGTCTGTTGGCATCGGCGACGGAGTCCTTGCCTTCTCCCATTCTCCGAAGAACCAGCACAACAACGATCAGGCCCACAACGGCGACAACCGTCAAGACGGTCACGAAAAGGACCAGCGTCGAGTTATCCATTCGAAATTGGAGCCTATGCCACCTGTTCGGAAACGACCATCGCCATGTCCTTTCGGATGGCCTGTGACGAGCCACCGGGCTCCATGGTCACCCCATAGAGGACGTCGGCGGCTTCCATTGTCTGCTGCTGATGGGTCACGATGAGAAGCTGGGCTCTCTGTTTGAACTCGTCGACGATGCGGAGAAAGCGGCGCAGGTTGGTGTCGTCGAGGGCAGCCTCCACTTCGTCCAGGACATAAAAGGGGCTTGGCCTGGCTTCAAACACGGCGAAGAGAAACGCCAGTGCCGCAAGACTGCGCTCGCCACCGGAGAGCAGGGTCATCTGGCTGACCTTCTTACCCAGTGGCTGGGCATCAATCGTCACACCTGAATGGGTGGCGTCGCGGTCGATCACCCGAAGCCTGCCACGTCCGCCGGGAAAGAGAACGGCGAAATACCGCTCGTATGCTTCAGCCACCTCACTGAAAGCAGCCTGGAAACGCTGCTCGATTTCTTCTTCCAGGGCTGTGATGACCTTTCGGAGCTCAGACCGGGACGACTCGATGTCACTCATCTGATCCGACAGGAAGGTGTGACGCTCATCCAACTCCCGGAACTCTTTGGCGGCCAGAGGGTTGATCGGCCCAAGACGGCTCAGCTGCGCGCTCTTCGACTCGAGGAGCTCCTCGAGATTGGTGTCCTCCGAAAGTTCGGGTCGCGAAGCACCCATTGCCGCGTCGACATCGGAATCGGCATCACGTCGGATCGACTCGACAACAGCCTCTCGATGGAGACGAAGCTCTGCGAGTGTGACGTCGAGTTCGGCGCCGCGCTCCCGGGCATTGTTGATGGCCGTGAGAAGTGAATCGTGCTCGTCGCGTACAGTCTCGAGATCCCCGAGGACTCCCTCATTCTCACTCCGCAAACGGGTCTGGCGGTCCCTGAGCTCCTCGATACGGCGCGAGAGCACCGACAAGGCGCGACCGGCGAAGTCCTCGACTTCAGCGAGTTTGCCCGGGTCGAATTCCGGCTCATGGCCGGAATCGAGTCGTCGCGTTTCGGCATCGATGCGGGCCAATCTCTCCTGGAGAAGACGCTCGCGCTCAACGATGCTCCGAAGCTTCCCTGCGGCATCCTGCCACTGGGAACGGCCCAGCTCGCGATCAGCGCCCACCTGGACACGACGTGCCTCCAGCTCGTCCCAGACCCTCATCTGCTCCGCCTCGTCGCCTTCGAGGGCCTCGAGACGGGATCTCAACTCTGCGATCTGACGTCGGCCCTGGTCAATCGTGTCGGTCAACGCAGTCTTACGCTCCTCCAACCTCGCCTGTTCCTCCTGAACAGAGTCAACCGACTTCTGGAGACTTCGCATGGCTTCTGATCGTCCCGCCAATCCGGCTTCCGCCGCCTCGAGACGTTCGAGAGCCGACCTCTCCACCTCCCGGCTGGCATCAAAGTCACGCCGCGCGGCATTGTGAATCGACTCGGCGCGAGCCAAAGCTGTTGAGGATCTTTCAAGTGCGACCTCTGCCGCCTCCAACATTGCCACTCCGGCGCCGTCCGGATTGGCGATGTGCACGCCATAGACGGAGATGAGATCGCCCTCCGGAGTCACGGCACGAAGAGCCGGGTACTTGGCAATCAGGTCCCATCCGCTCACCCAGCCTTCGACCAGGACAACATCACCGAGAAGCCGTGTCGTCAGACCCGGATGGGCCTCCGGCCCAAGTCGATCGATCAAGGCCTCGACACCGAGGTCTGCGGCTACTTCCTTGGCGGGAGCGGAGCCCTCAGACATGGCCGAGACCACCGGAACGGAGCCTCCACCGGATCCCTTGACACTTTCCACAACATTGCGAACAGCATCAACATCCTCGAACGCAACCGCATTTACCCAACGACCAAGGGCCGCGTCAACGGCTGCTTCCATTCCCTCAGGGATGTCGAGTTGGGACGTCAGGGATCCGACAACTCCGCCGGCCCCTTCCACCAACCGGCGCGCTTCGGCGTCGAAGCGGCCTTCGATGCCGGCCTTGATGGCGTCGACCCTGGCTTCTGCTGAGGCCACTTCCAATCGACTGCCGGCCCTGGTCTCCTCGGCTGCCGACCAGGCATCCTGGTCGGCTGCTCGCCGGGTCGAAGCGTGGTCATAGACCGCCTGAATCGTGGTGATCTCCTCGTCGGTCTTCTTGATCTCAGCGTTGACTCGATCTACTTCGGCCGTTTCGTCGCGTCTCTGGGAAGAAAGTACCTCGAGCCGGTGAGTTACCCCCTTTCGCTCGCGCTCATCGCGGATCTGCGCGGACTCCAAAGCGCTGACTTCTCCCCGCGCAGCGGCGAGGGCACCCTCGGACGAAAGAGCGTTCTGGGTGGCAACGGCACGTTCTTCGTCTTCAAGCCGACGG
>JAZFTN010000066.1:0-3872 GCA_036446715.1 Acidimicrobiia bacterium
TGTGGTGGTGCAGAATTCGGCTAACCATGCTTTTGTTCCTCACGGGTCGCATGGGATCACCTTCCGAGACACCATCGCCAAGAACACTGCGAGCGAACCATACTGGTGGAATCCGCCACCCTTCCAATCCGGCGACCATTCGGACGCAACAAACGATGTTCTCTATGATCATGCTCTAGCCGATGGCGTTACCAACGCTCCCGGCGACAACCGTGGGTTCCGACTATCTGCCTTTCAACTAGGCGAAGGCGAAGGCAACGCCGTTATCAACTCGGTAGCCAGAAATGTGACGCCTTCGAATCCGACGAATTGCTCAGGGTTCCACTGGCCCGAAGCTCAAGGAGCAACATGGGAATTCTCTAACAACGCCTCCTACGGGTCGGCGTGTAACGGGATTTTCGTCTGGCAGAACAACCAGTTGGACCACATCATCGACGGCTTCCGAGGCGACGGTATCGAACATGGCGCCTACAAGAACCGCTACGACTACCGAAACGTAGACGTCGACTTTGTCACGGTCCATGCGGTCGGCTGGACGATCACCGGGGGTAGCCTGGGTGACGTTCTCATTCGCCGCCAGAGCCTGACCGGCGACCCGGTTCGGTTTACCAACGTGACGATTGACTCGTTCACAGTCGATAACGCGGAGAACGGTGGTAGCACGCCAGCCACGTTCATCCTCACCAACACCAACCTGGCATGCGCCGATGTTGTCTACAGGTCGATTGTCCCAGGCACCACGGTGACCATCAACGGGAAGAGTTGTTAAACCGTCCTATCGGATCCCATTGGCTGCAGCCTCACCTCCAGCACAAAGAACTGCGCCTGGTGTCACCAACCGCGGGTCCGACCACGCGAAGCGCAAATGGCAACCCACTTGAATACACCAACATTTTCTTGAGTTCCCCCTTTTGGCCCGACATGATTGTTATGCGGCCATGGTGTTGGTAGTGCGACGGTGCCGGTCTGACGAGGAGGCGACCAACCCCTGGGCTTCGAGCCGCCTGGTTCGCCCTGGAAATAGTGGAGACTTTCGACCTTGGAAGTGAGGATGAGAGTTATGGAAAACGAATCAACATCGAGGAAGTCGACTACACGTCGGTATACGCCTGAGGAGAAGGCTCAGGCTGTGCGTCTGGTACGTCAGCTTCGTAAAGAGTTGGGGACGTCGCAGGGGACGGTAGGCCGGGTTGCCGGCCAGTTGGGTTACGGCGTCGAATCGGTCCGGATGTGGGTCAAACAGGCAGACATCGATTCGGGTGAGGCTGCGGGAGTGACGAGTGAGGACCAGGCTCTGATCAAGACACTCAAACAGGAGAACAAGGAGCTGGCCAGAGCGAATGAGATTCTGCGGCGGGCTTCGGCTTTCTTCGCGGCGTAGCTCGACCGCCCACAGAGATGACCGTGAAGTTCGTCGATACCAACAAGGAAGAGTTCGGGGTCGAGCCCATCTGTACCACGTTGCAGGTGGCCACCTCCACCTACTACGCCGCCAAGTCGCGGCCACTGTCGGCGCGTGTGTTGCGTGACGCGGTGGTGATGCCGATCCTGTTGGCTCTGTTTCAGGCCAACTATTCGGTGTACGGGGCCCGGAAACTGTGGATAGCAGCCCGACGTGGCGGCCACGACATTGGCCGGGACCAGGTAGCTCGTCTCATGCGCCAACTGGGTATTCGTGGTGTGAAGCGTTCCCGGCGGGTTCGCACCACTATCCCGGGCGACAAGGCCGACCGGGCTGGGGATCTGGTGGATCGGGATTTCACTGCCGATGCGCCTAACCGCTTGTGGGTGACGGATCTGACATATGTGGCGACGTGGCAGGGGGTCGCATATGTGTGTTTCATCATCGACGCGTTCAGTCGCCGTATCGTCGGGTGGCGGGTCGCAGCCCACATGCGTACCGGGATGGTCCTCGACTCGCTCGAGATGGCACGCTCATCCCGTGGCACCCGCCTCGAGGGCCTCGTGGCTCACTCCGACGCCGGGTCCCAATACACGTCTCTGCGTTACACGGAACGTCTCGAAGAGTTCGGAGCCGTCCCCTCGATCGGATCGGTCGGAGACGCCCTCGATAACGCGCTCGCTGAAAGCGTGAACTCCCTGTACAAGGCTGAGCTGATCTACGGACCAGACCAGGGGCCGTGGCACACCATCGAAGACGTCGAACTCGCCACCTTGGGATGGGTCCACTGGTACAACACCCAACGGATACACGGCTACACAGGAGACATCCCGCCCGCCGAATACGAAGCCATCTACCATGCCGAAAGGAGCATCAAACAGCCGCTTGGAAACCAAAACATCGAGTCTCCATCAAACCCAGGGTGATCCAGCCCGAGGCTGAGGAGCCTGCGGGAAGGCCCTCTCAGACGCAGAGTCCGTTGTTGGTAACGCCCCGTCCGCACAGGTTGGTCGACTCGACCGACCTTAGGGCGAATTCCCCATCGACTGGGTCGCCAAACACGTGGAGACGCACGCCCCGCACCGCGTCATCGCCAAGACCGATGATGTCGAAGGTCACCTCGCCAAGGTCGCCCACCGTGGGACCAACCGTCATCACGATCCCTGACGGAGGATCTATCGAAACGAAGACCTCAGCCACCAGCAGACCCAGTTCCTCCATCGTGTCGGTAACCGGATAGCCGTTCAGATCCGCAACCACCACAGAGGTAACGTCATCCGTGGCACCCAGATAGGCGATGAAGCTCATGTGAACCCACCCGAGAGTTCCTTCGTAATCGACTTTGGCCCAGAATCCACTTGGTAGCTCCCCGGCCTCACCCTGGGCGAAGAGACCGTCGTAGAGCGGCTCAATGCGGTCGAGGATGTCCTGATTCGGCCCGGGCAGGGCGCGGAGATTGAGGGTGGCATCGTGGGCCACTCCGATCACGGCAAGGATGTCTCCCCGACGGGGGCCGAAGTCCGGCTCACCGACGTGATCTGTCGTGGTTGTCTCGATCGCTTCGGTCGTAGTTGTCTCGATCGCTTCGGTCGTGGTTGTCGACTCGTTCGAAGACGACGTAGTAGCCGTGGTTGCCACCGTCGTTGCTGTGTCGATTGATTTGAGGGAAGTCGGTGTTGTCGCGACCTCGGAGCTACACGCCACGAGGACCAGCGACACCAAAATCAACAGAGAGGTGATCTTCCTCTGATGAACCGCCCTTTCACGTAGAGAGCATTGGTCGTGCACAGAAGTATTCCTCTCAACAGCGGGTGAATTCCTCGAAGTCGGCCGCACCCCTCTGCCCCAATGCACCGAGGGGCCGAGGGGATGCCGGTGTGGTTCGCTACGGTGGCGCTGGTTAGCCTCCGAAGATTGTCGGCGACTCCTCACATCGGACCCAAGAGAGGGATATGTATCGATGTCAGGCTCCCGCCCTACCCTTGGTCAAATCCCACGCGAACCCTTTGAGCTCACGAGGGTGCGAGTAGTAGCCGATCAGTGTTGCTGCTGTGAGCAGGCGGTCGACCGCACTCATCTCCCCGAAGCGAAGCCCGACCGTGAAATACTCACGCGCCTTTCGAAAGTGCGGGTATCCCACGGTGCCTGACGGGTCCAGCCAGCGGATCATATCGGAGGCAGTGACGCGAACATCGTTGTATATCCGTTCTGCAAGCACCTCAGGAATCGTCAAGAACTTCCCGGTAAGACTCAGCTCCTGGAGAAGGAGATAGTTGGGATTGATGCCCTTGCCTTGGAGTCTGGTCGCTTCGAGAGCGTGACGACGCATAAGACCAAAAACGGGATCACCGGCGAAACCATTGTGTCGCCACAACAACATCTGTCGGAACCGAGCACCCGAAGTCTCAGCATCAATCTGAAAACCCTGCGTTGAGTCGTACTCTCGCAAGACGGTGCCGTTGTCGTCGGT
>JAZFTN010000067.1:0-3206 GCA_036446715.1 Acidimicrobiia bacterium
GTGCCCCCGACTCGTCGATCGATCCGGCCCCCACCCGTGCCCGGGCCAATCCAGACACCACGACGTTGCCCTCGTCGTCGGCCTGCTGGATGTCGGCGATGGTGCCGACGGCTGCGTATCGGCCCTCGACACGCGGGACGAGAAGAAGACGGCCGTCTGTTTGCTCGGCTGCGACGAAGGCAATCTTGCCCTCGTCGGTTTCGACTCGGATCGTCACCACCATGTGGGGGAAGACGACACCGTTGTGGAGGGGGAGGACGGGAAGTGTCAGTTGGGCGGTTTCAGGCATGTGCTCGTTTTCTCTTTGACTGGCGGAACATTCGGAAACATCCCCGGACACCCCCGTATTCCAGATTTGAGTCTACTTCACTCAAGTTTAGTCAGTCTGCGTTGGTAGGCCGAGGCCGGCAGTCGTCTCCAAAAATCGTGAACCTCAGCTTCTCCGGCTCACATCGGAGCCAGATCAGCTCATGTTCCAAACGACGACCATCACCTTTCCGCCACGATTGGTCAAATGGCGGCTCTCAGATGCGACCGGCTGTGATCGGTGAGCGCCTCTTGGATCCGAGAGGTAGGGTGCGTATAGGACGGGAACAAGTATCGAGTTCGAGCCTCCAACCACTCAGTATGCGAAGGCTGGCGACCTGCATATCGCCTTTCAGGTTGTTGGCGACGGTTCACTTGATCTGGTGTTCGTGCCTGGCTGGGTCTCGAATGTAGAGCTGGGCTGGGAAGAGCCTCGTCAGGCATCGTTTCTGCGGGGTCTCGCCTCCTTCGCTCGACTGATCCTTTTCGATAAGCGGGGAACAGGATTGTCTGATCCGGTGGCGATTGATCGGCCGCCGACTCTGGAAGATCGAATGGCCGACGTCAATGCCGTGATGGACGCTGCCAATGTCGATCGTGCTGCGCTGTTCGGTTTCTCAGAGGGCGGAGCCATGAGCGCGCTATTCGGGGCAACCTACCCAGACCGAACCGCAGCGTTGGTTCTCTGGGGGGGCACCCCCCGCCTCACGTGGGCGGACGATTGGCCGTGGGGTGTGACTCGATCCGAAGGGATAGCTCAGTTGAAGTCGCTTGAGTCCGGCCAGTTCAACGAACGCTTTGGACTCGACTTCTTCGTGCCGAGTGTCGCCGACGAGCCTGAAATGGTTCGGTGGTGGAACCGGACGAGTCGGCTGAGTGCAAGTCCGGGAATGTATGTCGCTTTGATGAAAACCAACGGGGCCACGGACGTCCGCAGTGTCTTGCCAGCGATCAGCGTCCCTACCTTGATTCTCCACCGGTCCGATGACACAGTGATCGATGTCCGCGCCAGTCGATACATGGCTGAACACATTCCGGGAGCACGACTGGTTGAGTTACCGGGCAGGGATCACTGGCCATGGATTGGGGACAGGGATGCTGCGCTCGGCGAGATTCAACAGTTTCTGGTCGGTTCGCGTCCCAAGCCCCAGATCGATCGATTCTTGACCACGGTTCTGTTCACCGACATAGTTGATTCCACGGTTACGGCCGACAAGCTCGGAGATAGGGCTTGGACGAAGCTGCTCGATGTCCATGACGGCTTCTCGAAACATGAACTGGGTCTTTTTGGCGGGAAATGGGTCAAAAGCACCGGCGACGGGATGCTCGCCACCTTCGACGGCCCCGGACGCGCAATTCAGTGCGCCATGAGGATTCTCGAGAGGGCCAGGGAGAGTGGTCTCGAGTTACGAGCCGGTCTTCATACCGGCGAAGCCGAACGACGCGGTGACGACGTCGCGGGCATCGCGGTCCACATTGCGGCACGTGTGTCCGCTCTCGCCGGTGCCGATGAAGTGTTGGTTACCAGCACGATCCGCGACCTGGTCGCCGGCTCAGGACTCCGATTCGAAGATAGGGATCTGGTCACTCTAAAGGGCGTACCCGGAGAGTGGCTGCTGCTAGCCGTATCCAGATGACTTCGTGAGTTCGAGGTGCTGGCAAGGGGTTACGGTCTGATCCCTTCGAGGGTGACACCAATCGTCATGGGCCTGCCATCTCTGACGATTTCGACCTCGGCGGATGCTCCCGGTCGGTGGCTCACCACGGCGGCGAACAACTGACTTGGATCGAGGATCGGCGCCCCGTCGATGGCGACGATGCGGTCACCGATCCGCAGTTCGGCCTTGTCGGCGGCTGATCCCTCCATGATCTCTCGGACTATGGCGCCACCGGCGCCTGATGTGTCGGGAATGGTCGCCACACCCAACGACGCCAACCGGACGTCCTCGCCGGCAACGATCTGGTCGGCGACCACGATTGCCACGTCGATGGCGACCGCAAAGCCGATTCCGTCGTTGCCGCCGCCTTCGGTGAAGATGACGTCATTGATTCCGATGACTTCGCCGGCTGTGTTGATCAGTGGCCCACCCGAGTTGCCGGGGTTTATGGCCGCATCGGTCTGAACCATCGGCACTCCGTTGATGGTCCGTCCGGTGGCACTGATGATCCCCGCGGTAACGGTCTGGTTGAGCCCGAAGGGACTGCCCAAAGCGATCGCAATCTCACCAACCTCGGCGCCTGTGCCGTAGCCAAGCAGCGCCACCGGCAAATCAGTCGCCGGGATCGAGATGACTGCGATGTCGGTGAGGGCATGAGTTCCCAGGACCTCACCTTCGAGCAGACGACCATCGGCGAGTCGGACACTTACTTCGCTTGCTCCCTGGACTACATGGGCGGCGGTGAGGATCAGGCCTTTTGAGTCGTAGATCACACCAGATCCAAGCCCGATATCCGTTTCGAGCTGAACCACCGAAGGGGACACACTCGCTGCGGCCGCAGCGATATCAGAAGTCGAAGAACCGGACGAAGCTTGCTGAGTCTGAAACTCCTCAGGGCCGGTCTCCGGGGGAGCGAGAACAAGACCAAGAAGAACCCCCGAGAAAAGAAGCAGGGCGCCGATCATCGCCAGCAGCCCTCCTTGTCCACGGCGACGACGATGCCGGCCAGGAGGACCCGGCTCGGGGGACCACGACGGTGGCCCTGTCGTCTGTCTGCGCTCGCTGTCGGTGACCAGACTCATATCCCCGAAGAACAGCTCCAGCCCTGATCCCATCGCCAAACATCGTCCAAGCGACAATCTTCCGGTGGTGGGATGCGAGGATCGGCCGGGAGACCTGAAGAGCCCGCCCCATCGGGAGCAGGCTCTTCGTCAGTCGTGCCGACGGCTACTCGTGGGAGAT
>JAZFTN010000068.1:0-5013 GCA_036446715.1 Acidimicrobiia bacterium
TCCCAGGAAGTCGATTGGTGTCGCAATCCGGTCGAGATCCCCGCTACGCACAAACGCGGGCTCCAATCCGTCGATTCGTCCTTCGACATGGAACGCACGGAGGATGTCCTCGGGATATCCGTGCCCGAATATGGGGTCAAAGAACCACCGATTGCGGAAGCCGTCAAAATGCTCGGCAGCAGCGTGATCCTCCTCGGACTCGGTGGCCGGCCATGTCGGCCGACAATCGAGGGATATCCCGACAGCCGCCGAGTCAACCGTATCCCGAATCGCCTCAACGGCCCACCCGTGTGAAAGCAGAATGTTGTGGCCCACTTCGATCGCGGTGGCCCAATCCTGTATGCCAGGAGCAAAAGATCCATAAAGGTGACCGAGATAGGTCGCTACCCACGGTTCGTTGTGCGTGATCCAATGTTTGACACGATCACCGAGCCACTCTGAGACAACGCCTGCATAGGTGGCAAAGGCTCCTGCCGTGTCGCGGCTTGCCCAACCGCCCCTGTCCTGCAGCGCTTGAGGAAGGTCCCAGTGATAGAGCGTGAGCCATGGTTCGATGCCTCTGTCGAGCAGACCATCGACGAGACGGCTGTAGAAATCGAGTCCTTTGGCGTTGGTTCGCCCATTGCCATCGGGAATCACCCTGGTCCAGGCCACCGAGAAGTGATATGCATTCACTCCCATTTCAGCGAGGAGATCCAGATCCTCGTCCAGACGGTGGTAGTGATCACAGGCGATATCACCGCCCGGGCCCATGTGGCCATCGTCAGCGAAACGATCCCATATCGACTCTCCTTTGCCGTCTTCGAACCGGGCGCCCTCGATCTGATAGGCCGAAGTGGACACTCCCCATCGGAAAATCGTCGGTTCGTTTGTCGAAGACAGCATGGATCAGCCATTCCTGGGAGGGAAAGTAGGGGAAGCAACCAGAGTACAGCCACGAGGTCAGGGGTGGGAGAGAATGACTCCCTCTAATGGTGCGAGTTTGAGTGTTTGCTTACACGGCTCATCCCGGTCCGGATCGTGAGTTGAGAAGACCACGTTGCCCGAGCCCACTGCGACTTCCTGGTAGTCCGAGCTGAAGTTGAGGGCAGCCGTTACGGTTTCGTGGTCCGATTCACGTTTGTAGACGAGTATCAACTCGTTCGAAGCCGGGTGACTGACGTAGGACCCGATTCTCAGGGCCGAGGAGCCTCGACGAAGCTCGAGGAGACGTCGGTACATGTTGAGAATCGAATGTCGATCCTCGAGCTCCGACTCGACGTTCAGCGTTGCGGAGTCGGCCGACACCGGCAGCCAAGGCCGCCCAGCGGAGTCCGAGAAGCCGGCGTTGGGCCCCGGGGTCCACTGCATCGGCGTTCGGGCACCATCGCGACTCAGCGACTCGACGTTTTCCCCCCATGGATCCCGGTGGGCGGCTTGGCTCATTTCGGTCTGTTTCATGCCGAGTTCGTCCCCGTAGTACAGAAACGGAGTGCCCCGCATTGTCAGGAGAAGCAGCGCGGCAAGACGCTCATTGCCCGCGGGAAGACGGCTCGCCAGTCGCCCCTCATCGTGGTTACCCAGCGTCCAGTTCGTCCAACCTCCGGGGGGGATGTTCCATAAGACAGCCTCGATCGTGGCTCGCAGGCTGGAAGCCCGCCATTCCGCTGCCATCAAATGGAAATTGAATGGCATGTGGAGTTGATCGAGATCCTCTCCGTAATACGACGCCCACTCCGGCATGTCGAAGATGTGTATCTCTCCCACGCTCACCGGCTCTTGAGGGTAGGAGTCGAGAACCGATCTGAATCGACGGTGGGCCTCGTGGACATCGGGGTGGCCGAAGTCGTAGAGGTGGATGAATTCGTCGTACTCCCCCATGTCCTTGTATTGGCGGGGATAGTCGGGCGGCGCCGGTGGATTGTCTCTCTCCAACGGGTCCTTCATCATCTGATGAGCTGCGTCCACTCGGAATCCATCGATCCCCATATCCAGCCAGAATCGGGCGACGTCCATCATGGCTTCGACAAGCTCAGGGTTGCGCCAGTTGAGATCGGGCTGCTCAGGGAGGTACGTGTGTCGATAATATTGCCCGGTGGCGTTGTCGAGGGTCCAGGCCGGACCGCTGAATACGCTGACCCAGTTGGTTGGGGGAGACCCTTTCTGCTTCGCGTCACGCCACACATACCAATCTCGCTTGGGGTTGCTCAAAGACGATGCTGACTCGATGAACCAGGGATGCTGGTCTGATGTGTGATTCATCACATAATCGACAATGACCCGCAGCCCACGTGCGTGGGCCTCTCGTATCAACGCGCGCGCATCGTCGAGGTCGCCGAAGAGCGGGTCGACGTCGGTGTGGTCGGAGATGTCATAGCCCCAGTCCTTCATTGGGCTCTTGTAGAACGGTGAAAGCCAGACTGCATCAACACCAAGGGTTTCCGCGAGATAGTCGAGCTTCTCGATCAGTCCGTTGAGATCCCCAAAGCCGTCTCCGTTCGAGTCTGCGTAGGAGAGCGGGTATATCTGGTAGAACACCGCCTTCTTCCACCACTCCTTGTTGACCTGTCTGGACAGCATGACGAAACAGGCTAGGTGTGGTCACTGACGTCTTCATCCGAACTGTACGTATTCTCAGAAAAGGACATAAGCCTCTACGGAAGCCCTCGACAATGTGTATGTTTCCGGGCGTGTGGGACAGCCCGCTATCCGCTATCTAGGAGAGATGTCTACATGAAAAAACTACAATGGCTGATCGCTCTCATGGCAGTCATGGCCATGGTTTTGGCCGCGTGTGGCGACGATGACGGCGCTGACACGACAGACGGTGCCACAGCCACTACGGAAGCCGCAGGCGACAGCTACACAGATGTCGACGTAGCCGGCACAGAAGTGTCGGTGTGGGGCGCTCCAACCGGGGACGAAGGTGCGTCCATCCAAGCGACTTTCGACATCTACGGTGAAGCCGAAAGCGCCACCGTTGTGTGGGTTGGAAGCGACTCATTCGAGCAGGACTTGAGAATCGCAGTCGATGGCGGTGCGCCACCTGACATCGCGGTTACTCCACAGCCAGGTTCGATTTGCGTGTTCGCCGACGACGGAGACCTGGTGTCCCTCGAGGATATGGGCTTTGACATTGCAGCACTCGAGGCTGCTCATGGCGCCTACTTCATCGGACTCGGTCAGTGTGATGACGGGCAGCACTACTCGATACCGACGAATGACAACTACAAGAGCATCGTTTGGTACAACAAGGCTCTGTTCGAGGCCGGCGGGTATGAGATCCCCGAGACCTGGGACGAGTTGGTCGCCCTGTCACAGCAAGTGCTCGACGATGGGACCACACCGTGGTGTATCGGCCTCGGTAGCGACGCGGCCACTGGCTGGCCCGGCACCGACTGGATCGAAGACATTATGGTCCGAACGGCAGGTGCGGACGTATACAACCAATGGGTGAAACACGAAATCCCCTTCAACGACCCGGCAGTCGTCAATGCCTTTGACGTCATGGCCGAGATCTTCTTTGCAGAAGGCTTCGTGCTCGGAGGAGTGGAGACAACGGCCGCTATCGACTTCCGGGATGCACCGGATCCGATGTTCAACGATCCACCAAGCTGCATGTTCCACCGGCAAGCGTCGTTCATCTCCAACTTCTTCCCCGAGGGAGTGGAATCAGGCGTGGATGCCGATTTCTTCAACTTCCCAATCATCGACGCTGCTGTCGGTTCGGGCGCCATGGGTGGCGGGGAATTGGCGATGGTGTTCAATGATCGGCCTGAAGTTCGTGCGCTTCTGGCGGCCTATGCCGGCACCGCCCTTCAGTGCATACAGGCTGCACCCAAGGGCCACGGAGTGGCAGGCATCGAGAGGATCTCGGCAAACGCCGGCACGTCTTCCGATTGCTACGAGTCGGAAACAGTGAAGAAGCAGGCCCAGGCTGTGGCTGCCGCATTGGCGACCAACGGGTTCGTGTTCGACGCTTCTGACCTGATGCCACCTGAGGTTGGACAGGGCTCGTTCTGGACCGGAATGGTCGACTGGACTCGCGGCACCTCTACACAGGATGTAGTGGACGCTGTCGAGACAAGCTGGCCATAAGCCGCAACCAGTAGAAGAGAAAGACGGGGCGGCGTGTCCGCCCCGTCTTTCATTCGTTAAGGTCGAGCCAGGCTCATCGAGGAGCGGCACTGTCTACGTCGACTGACAAAGAACTCGCAAAGGAACCAACGCCCGAAGGGCGCCCACCCGAAACGGAAGGGCGTGGCGTCGCCACCCTGCTGCTGAGGATCGGGGTGTCGCTGGTCGTTCCTATCGCTGCTGCCCTCGGCCTTTATTGGTCGGGGATCGTCCTACTCGACGAGGACTCCAATCGTGCCGTCGTCGTGGCCGCGGCCCTGGTGATCGGGGTGCTCGGGGTATTCGGTCTCTATTACGGGATGGACTGGCTGATAAATCGGCTTCCCGAGAGTTATCGGCACAAGGTCCGGCCTTTCGCTTTCGTGGGTCCGGCAATCGTCGTACTTACAGTCTTCCTCGTCTACCCAACAGTCAACACCGTCGTGCTCAGCTTCCTCGACGCCAAGGGCGAGGAGTTCGTCGGACTCGACAATTATTTCAACCTGTTGACTCAGAGCGATGCACTGCTCGCTCTGCGCAACTCGTTTGCATGGGTGATCGTCGTACCCTTGTTCTCGGTGGTCATCGGTCTCGGGTTTGCAGTCCTGTCAGACCGTCTTGGCAGCAAGACCGAAGCTTTCTCGAAATCGTTCATCTTCATGCCGATGGCAATCTCGTTCGTGGGCGCTTCCATCGTCTGGCGCTTCATCTACAACTTCCGACCCGAGGGCTTCGGAGAGCAGATCGGCCTGCTCAACGGCATCTGGCAGGCAGCGGGGCTCGAGCCGGTGGCGTGGCTGTTACAGGAACCCTGGAACAACCTCTTTCTCATGGTCATCCTGATCTGGCTGCAGACCGGGTTTGCCATGGTGATCCTCTCGGCCGCGATCAAATCTGTCCCTGAGGAGATCATCGAAG
>JAZFTN010000069.1:0-7471 GCA_036446715.1 Acidimicrobiia bacterium
CGGTGGCGGCTGAGGCCACCACCACAGCCGAAGGGACTGGAACCACGGCAGCGACCACTCCGGGGGGCTCGACCTCAACGATTCTCGACGTTGACACCAGGTCTGACCCTGATCTCCCCCCGCTCAAGGAGGTCATCCTCGAACTGGTCTTTGATGGGTTCCGCCAGCCGTCGGGGATCACCGCGCCCGTAGGGGATGACCGGCTCTTCGTGCTCCAACGCGTTGGCGTGATCAGAATCCTCGACGCGGAGCGAGTAATGGCTGACCCGGCCTTTCTCGACATATCCGATCGAGTGCTTGCCGGTGGGATCGAGCAAGGTTTGTTGGGTCTCGTTTTTCACCCGGACTACGACAACAACGGCAAGTTCTACGTCTACTACACCGACAAGGGTGGTCGGCGTCAGTTGTCCCAGTTCAGCACCTCGGTTTCCGACCCGAATCGCGCCAGGTCAGATTCGGAGGTAGTTCTCCTCGAACTCGAGCAACCCCCGAATGCGACCGACATACGCCACTACGGCGGCCAGGTTGCATTCGGCCCGGATGGCTATCTATGGCTTTCGTTGGGCGATGGGGCCGATTCCCGTGCCCAGGGACAGGATCCCGACACGTTGTACGGCACCATCATCCGTATCGACGTCGACAACGGAGACCCCTACGCCATTCCTGTCGACAATCCGTTCGTGGCCGGCGGTGGTGCCCCCGAAGTCTGGGCGTATGGCCTGAGAAATCCATGGCGTTTCAGCATCGACCCGGTTGACCGTTTGATCTACATCGCCGATGTCGGTCACGCCGATCAGGAGGAGGTCGATGTCCTGCCGATCGACGAGGGAGGCTTCAACCTCGGATGGTCAGACATGGAGGGCACCAGGTGCTTTCACAAACAGGATTGCGATCCAAGCGACTACACCTCGCCGGTCATCACCTATAACCACGATGTCGGGCTCTCGATCACAGGCGGCTTCGTCTACAGGGGTGACGAGATTCCCGAGTTACGGGGGACCTACTTCTATTCCGATTGGGTGCGCCAGTGGATCCGGTCATTCAAGCTCGTCGACGGCCAGGTCACCGAGGAGAGGGACATGACAGAACAGTTGGGAGGACCGGTTGGTCAGATCAACAGTTTTGGCCTCGATGGTCATGGTGAGCTCTACTTCGTGACCCACGAGGGCCGGATTTATCGCTTTACCGCGGTTCGCTAGCTGTCGACCGCAGGGAGTGTCACCATTTCTCCCGGATAGATGAGATCCGGGTCTCCGGATATCAGATTTGATCTGTTGGTATCAACGACCCGTCGCCAGTAGGGGGCAATCTCAGTGTTGGTAGCCGGTCGACCCAGGACAGTGTGCAAGTGATGCCCGGAGATCTTCCAGAGGTGATCTCCCTTCGCCACGATGACCGTGTGGTCGGCACCGCTGTTTGCGATGACCACGGGGAGCCTCACCGGGACCGGGCTTCGGTCCGCCCAGGCGACACCTCCCAAGAGAAACCCAAGCACGCTCGCGGTCGTCGCGATCAGTCGGATGAGAACACGCCCCATATCGGCAACGTATGCCGTCGGAAGAGACATTGGAAGAGGGTTACGATCCGGTGCCCGTCAACCCGGAGTCTTCACCATGAAAGTCAGAATAGGAATCGCCAACACCGACAAGCTCGTCGAGCTGGAGGTGGAGGACGTCAAGAAGTTCAAGAAGGAGATCGAGCGAGCTGTCAACGAAGGTGGGCTCGGTTGGTTCACCGATTCGAGGGGGAGGACTGTTGGGATACCGGCTCGCAATGTCGCGTTCATCGAGATCGAAGACACCGAAGCCGGGCATACCGTGGGTTTCGCGCCGACCGACTGAGCGCGCTCAACGCGGGAAAGGCGCCCGATGAGCGCCATTCTCACGTCTCTGGAGCTTGTGATCAGACGGCGCGACGCCGGCGTTCTGCCAGCCAACGCTTGCGAAGACGACGACGGTCGTCTTCGGCGTAGCCACCCCAGACACCGGATTCCTGGTTCGTTTCGAGTGCGTACTGGAGACAATCCTCCTGCACGATGCACATGGAGCAGATGGCGATGGCAGCATCGATCTGACCCACGGCTGGACCTGTGGTCCCGACCGGGAAGAACAGCGTCGGCTCGGAGTCGCGGCATGACGCCAGGTCTCGCCAATCGGTTGTGATTGTCGTGAGCACGAGTTACTTTCCTTACTTACTTTGTGAGTGTTTGCACAAGGGCACCCGCGGTAACACGCGAGGCCATGGGGATTCCGGGAGCAAGGGTACTGTCCTGAGTCTCTCCTGTAAACAGGTTTCTGGGGGATATTTCAATGACTGAACCCCTTCTCATTGTTGGCCACAGAGGGTGGTCAAGTCGGTTTCCCGACAACACCCTCGCCGGGTTCCTCGCCGCCTCGGCAATTGCTGATGCAATAGAACTTGACATCCGCAGGTCTGGTGACGGCAAACTCGTTCTTTCCCATGATCCAACAATCGGCGGTCTGGTCGTCAGCGAGACCGCCTGGTCGGTCCTTGCCGAGATAGACCTCGGCGACGGCCACAAGCCTGCGCTGCTCGACGAGGCACTGGCAGCCCTGCCAGACACCCCAGTCCAGTTGGAGGTGAAGAACTTTCCGTATCAACCGGGGTTCGAGCCTGATCACCGTCTCGCGCTGGAGGCGGCCGAGAGGACAAGACCCGGAGACACGATCACGTCGTTCAACCACGTTTCCCTTGAAGCCGTCCGCCGGGTCTTCCCTGACGTCCCAACGGGTCTTGCAATCAGGCGGTTCGGCTCGCTCGATGAGGCTTACGAATACTGCGTGGAGGCAGGGCACAGCGTTTTGGTTCCCGAGGAGATAATGATCGACAAGCCGCTCGCTTCGTCAGTACCGGACGAGATCGAGGTCTTTCCTTTCACCGTCAACGATCCGGATCGGGTGACGGAGTTGGCCGGCTTTGGGGTGTCGGGCATCATTACCGACGACCCGGGACTCATTCGTCATACCTTCGAGGGCAACTCATGACCATCCAGGAACAGCTTTCGGCCGAACTCGTCGAGGCAATGAAGGCGAAGGACGCCCCGCGCCGGGACGTCATCCGTCAGGTCCAGACCGAGATCGCCACTGCCAGAAGCCAGCCCGACTTCTCCGGTGAGGTCGATGACGCGTTCTGTCAGAAGATCATTGCCTCCTACGTCAAGAAGATGGACAAATCTCGGGCCGAGTACGCCGATCTGGGGGAGCGTGGTGAGGCGATGGCCAACAGGTTGGCCTATGAGGTCGAATACCTGTCGAAGTGGCTGCCGTCGAAACTCGGTGAGGTCGAGACCACAAGGCTGGTGGCCGCGGCCGTTGTCGAGCTTGGTGCTTCCGGAGACGAGAAAGCGGCCGGCCGGGTGATCGGTCACCTGATGAAATCTCACGGCAAGGATCTCGATGGTGCTCTCGTCAACAGACTGGTCAGAGAGGAGCTGGCCGGCGGTTGAGGCTGCCCGAGTTCGAGCCCATGCTGGCAACCAAGTGGCCGGCGCCCTTTGACGATGAGGATTGGTGGTTCGAGGTCAAGTGGGACGGCTATCGAGCGGTTGTCGGATCCGTGGACGGGGCGATTCGTGCCCGATCCCGGCGCGGACTCGACCTGCTTGGTCCCTTCCCCGCGTTGGCTCACCTCGACATCCCCGATGGCGTGGTAATCGATGGGGAGATCACAGCGTTTGATGATGAGGGGCGGCCGTCCTTCTCGCTTCTTCAACGTCGGACAGGGCTCGGCGGCACGGGCACGGGAGCTCGGGTCGCAGTCAATCTGGTGGCGTTTGATGTCCTCTTCCAAGGCGAGGATCTGACCTCGAAACCCTACGGGGAGCGCCGAGAGATCCTCGAGAGCCTGGACCTGGAGACTCCGATCATCGTGCCCGAGCCCACACCGACTCATGGGGTGAGCCTCTTCGAGGCGATCAAGACTCAGGGAATCGAGGGTGTTGTCGGCAAGCGTCTCGGCTCCGCGTATCACCCGGGTCGCCGGTCGGCCGATTGGCGCAAGATCTCGGTCCGTCACCGGATGCGTGCCGTCGTCGGCGGTTATCTACCCGGTGAGGGAGCCAGGTCGTCGACCTTTGGCTCGGTCCTCGTCGGTCTCCACGCGCCGGAAGGTCTTCAATGGGTTGCCGCCGTTGGGTCAGGATTCGACGAGTCGGCTTTGGAAGCGTTCTCGAAAGCGCTGCCTCAGCTCGAGAGGCCAGACAGCCCTTTTGTGAACGAGGTGATCGCTCCGGGTCCGCCCGTGTGGGTCGAGCCAGGGATCGTGATAACGGTCGAGTACAAGGAGTGGACACCGGACAACCATCTGCGAGCGCCGGTCTACAAGGGGATTGAGCTCGCCGATCCGGAAACAGCCACCTGGGCCGAAGAAGGGCCTGACTAACCGGCCTTGGCCTGTTTCTGCTTGGTAGCCTCGACCGAGGCCTTCAACGCTTCCAGAAGGTCGATCACCTTGGTCGGCTCTGGCGACGCCGGTGCAATGATCTCTTCTCCAGCGACCTTCTTCGCCGCAAGCTCTTCGATGGTTTCGCGAGTGCGATCGTGGTAGTCGTCCTTGTCAAAAGGCCTGGTCAGATTGTCGATGATGGTCGCGGCCATCTCGACTTCCTCAGGCCGAATCTCGATCTCTGAGTCGAGTTCCTCGAACTCGGCGTTCCTGAGCTCGTCAGGCCAGAACATGGTCTCCATGATGATGACCCCGTCGCTCGCCCGGAGGGTGGCCAGTTGTTGTTTCTCCCTGATCGACACCTTGGCGATCCCCACTCTGCCCTTGGCGGCGAGGGCCTCCTGAAGAATTCGGTAGGCCTTGATTCCCGTCTTCTCCGGGGCAAGGAAATACGAGGACTTGTACATCCTCGGGTCGATCTCGGACTCGTCGACGAACTGAATGACGTCGACCAGCTTGTTGCCTTCGGGATTGGCCGCGGAGAGTTCCTCGTCGGTGAACACGACGTAGCGGTCCTTCTCGAACTCGTATCCCTTGACGATGTCATCCCAGACGACCTCCGCGCCGTCGGATTCGGCTACTCGCTTGTACTTGATCGGCGAGTGGTCGGTCTTGCGGAGTTGTTTGAACTTGGGGGTCTTGTTGTCGGTGGCGGTGTACAGACCGACGGGGATGGTCACCAGCCCGAAGTTGATGGCCCCTTTCCAGATTGCTCTAGCCATGTGGATAAGTCTATGCCACTGTGGGGACAGGTTTTCTAAACTGACCTGGGAATTGGCGGTTGACCCATCAGGGAGAATGAGTAGGTGAGCGAACAAGAAACACGCGAATTGGACCAGGTCGACGAGCTGCGGGTGCAGCTCTCTCAGATTGAGGCGGAGCGAGACGCTTTGCAGGCCTTGGTGAACAGGGACGAGCCCCTCCACCCTTATCAGGTGGAGCTCCTCAAGCTGCAACGTCATCTCGAGGTCGAGCGAATCCCGATGATCGTCTTGTTCGAAGGCCGTGATGCAGCAGGTAAGGGGGGGACGATTCGCCGGGTCATGCGCTACATGAACGACAAGCGTGTGCGTGCAGTAGCCATGGGCAAGCCGACCGAAGAGCAGGCGACCCAATGGTACTTCCAGCGTTATGTCACCCAATTCCCTGCTGGTGGCGAGATGGTCCTGTTTGACCGCTCCTGGTACAACAGGGCCCTGGTTGAGCCGGTGTTTGGCTTCTGCACCAAATCGGAATATCGGGACTTCCTTCGGGGTGTCGTCGGATTCGAGAAGGATCTCGTACGTCAGGGAACCGTACTTGTGAAGCTGTATTTCAGTGTCGACAAGGAGATACAGGCGAAGCGATTCGACCGCCGGATGGGCGACCCTCTTCGTCAGTGGAAGCTCAGCGAGATCGACGTTCAGGCCCAGGACCTCTGGGATGACTTCACCGAGATGAAGCATCGGATGCTGGAGCGGACATCAACCGGAGCAGCACCTTGGACCATTATTCGGTCCAGTAGCAAGGCGAAGGCACGTCTCAACACGATGAAGGTGATCCTCAACTCGGTGGACTATGCCGACCGCGACCCTGAGGTCGACTTCACTCCCGATCCGAAGGTCGTTGTCTCGGGTGCTGACGAATTGAAGAGAATGGACCAAGAGCGCGACCAACTCGGTCGACCTCGGTTGTAGATCGGTTCCTGGTCCGTAGTGATGACCGTCACGATCACTGGGTGCGGCTGCTGACCCAGAGGGAGTTTGCAACGCAATACTCGTCTAGCCTCCCGGCCGGATGCATAACTGTTCCAACTGCGGCGCATCGAACCTCGAGTCACAAAAGTTCTGTGGTGAATGCGGGCATGCCCTTGCTGTGACGTGTAGCAACGGCCATGAGAACCCCGCGGAACAGCGATTCTGCGGTGAGTGTGGCGAGGAATTGGCTGGAGGGTCTGCCTCGTCGGAGCCGTCCCCGGCCGATGAGCCCGGTCAGCGGAGACTCATCTCGGTGCTTTTCGCTGATCTGGTCGGTTTCACCACCTTCAGCGAGTCTCGTGACCCCGAGGAAGTCAGGGCAATGCTCACCCGGTACTTCGATCGGTCTCGCGAGGTGATCGAGAGCTTTGGCGGTGAGGTAGACAAGTACACAGGTGATGCTGTAACCGCCTTCTGGGGTGCCCATCAAACCCAAGAGGACGATGCCGAGAGGGCAGTGCGGGCGGCCCTCGAGTTGGTCAGCGCGGTAGGAGTTCTTGGCGAAGAACTGGGAATCCCGGACTTGATGCTGCGCGCCGGGGTGCTGACCGGCGAGGCGTCGGTGGGATCGGGGGGCAACGAGAAGGGTCTCGTTGTGGGTGACATCGTCAACACCGCTGCCCGACTCCAGTCGATCGCCGAACCGAACACGGTCTTTGTGGGCGACGCTACCCACGCACTCACATCCAGTGGCATCCGCTATGAGTCGGCGGGGGAACACAACCTCAAGGGCAAGACAGAACCAGTGACTGCATGGCGTGCTCTCGACATCGCGAGCGAAGTTGGGGGCCGGGGTCGAGCCGAAAGCTTGGAGGCGCCTTTCGTGGGACGGGAAGACGAGCTACGGCTGCTCAAAGATGCGATTCACGCTACCTCGCGGGAGGGGAGGGCCCGACTTGTCTCGATTGTGGGCGAGGCCGGAATTGGAAAAAGCCGTCTCGCCTGGGAGTTGCAGAAGTACACCGACGGGTTGACCGACGCCTTCTTGGTCCATGAGGGTCGGTCTCCGTCATACGGCGAAGGCGTCACCTTCTGGGCGCTGGGGGAAATGGTGCGTCAGCGGGCCCGGATCGCTGAGGGCGACGATCCTCTCAAGTCGAGGACCAGGCTGCGAACGGCGGTGGCCGAGTACATATCCGACCCTGACGAGCAGAAGCGGATTGAGCCCCGACTGGCCGGGCTTCTAGGACTGGGCGAGATGCCCGCCGGCGACCGGAGCGAGTTGTTCTCCGCTCTGCGGGTCTTCTACCAACGAATGACCGAGAATGGCA
>JAZFTN010000070.1:0-7905 GCA_036446715.1 Acidimicrobiia bacterium
GCCGTTATGTGCGGTTCGGGACCGTCGAAACCACTAACAAGGTTGGTGAGTGTCCGTAGGCTCGCCTGGCCCCGCATGCCGTTGTGATGAGAGCGACGGCAAGGAGAGTTGCCGCAAGCTTTCTCATCCCTTCCTCCGTTCGCCTGTGGGCCGGAACCCGTTGGTGCACTGTCAGCTGGCTGAGACTACGTTGTACGGAAGCTTGAGCTGAGATGGCAGGGTAATGCGGAAACCGACGAGTTTCGGGGCGGACCATCGCTGTGCGCTTGCTTGAAAGGCTGAGGGCTCTACTTCCACGGGTTGAGTTTGCGCCAGGAGCTGCGGCGCTTATAGCCACGTTTGCTCTGGCGACGCTAGTGGCCCTCTTTGACGTGGGGCTCGAGTCTTGGATTGCTTATGCCTCTGCCGGTGTTACAGCCTTTGCCGCAGGTTGGGTGCTGCTGAGGGTTGATGGATATCGACTACACGACCTACCCAGGTTCGTCCGATGGCCGATCCAGGGTATTGGCTTCGGATCTTTGTGGCTTCTCGCCGGTCACTTCTACCAGACATACTTGGACACTGGCTTTGATGAAGCGTTCCACGCCTTTGTGATTGGCTTCTCCATTCCGTATGCCCAGGGCTTGTTCATTGGTTTCCTGTACTACGCCGGTGTGATCCTACTGCGGCGTTCAATGGGCGATGACCCGTGACGGGAGGGGTCGCGACGTGGCTCGCGTGTGTGGTGCAGCCTGTGGGACCAAGGGCTGCTTCGCAGCCTTTGGTCCCACAGGCTGCACCGAGAGACATTCGCTCCCACACCCTTCGGCGGGCCTTCATCTCGCGCGGATGTGAGCAATCTGTGAGCAGAGGGCGTTTCGCGCCCTTCGGCCGCTTGTCGGCCATTCACCGAAAACCGATGATGACCTGGCCCTTTGCCCAGCGCCCCCGGGAGGACTCGAACCCCCAACCTGCGGGTTAAAAGATTGCCGACGGTCGTTGCGGTTGGTGTCCTTTCGTGTCCTTCCGTGAGGCCAAACAAGGGAAATTGGTCGATCCGTGGTACGACTCGTGTCCTTCTGTGTCCTCCCGTCGACCGCGAACTCGTCAGCGTGTTCGGTGATGTCACCGCCGGTGAGCGCCCTGTGTTTGCTCAACAGGCCACAGAAGAGCTCAGGATGCGAGAGGCCAAGGTTGTAGAGCGAGAGCGTGAGGTCGGTACGGATGAACAGCGGATGTGCGAGCGGAGCGAGCGGCTGCGACGTTGGGAGGATGAACTCGAGGCTCGAGAGCAACGGGCCGAATCTATGTCGAAGCTTGCATCACGTCGCTCGACGGCTCGCGCGAAGATCGGTCGGAACGAACGCTGCCCGTGCGGGTCAGGTAGATGGGGAGCGTGAGTGGGCGCGGTTACCGGATCTCGTAACTCCCTGGGGCCCTCAACGCGTCAGCAGGTGATCTCGACGTCGGTGATCGCGACCCGCTTACGGCCCTTGTCCAGGGTGGCGACGCCCCAGTACTCACCTCCCGCCTCTGTGAAGAAGTCGAGGTACACGATTTCGCCACTCTCAGGGTCGGGGTACTCGCCTGATGCCGGGACATGGAACCACGTGTTCCAATACCCGGCGATCGGCCCTTCACGCTCGCCGTCGACGATGTCGCCGACGTCGATCCGAAGCTTGTAGTTGGCGTTTCCGAAACCAACGAAAGCCAGGCCGGCGTCGAGATGTGGAAACGGTGGGTCAGGTGGTTCACCGCCGGGGAACCAATCATGGGACCCGAGTTCCTCCAAGTGGCAGGTCAATGTCAGCGTCATGGAGGCCGGCTCCGGGGGAGGCTTGGGCTTCGGGCCCTGGCAGCTACGGGTGCAGCGATGTAGAGACTCACCGCTAGCACGGTCACGAAACTGAAGATCTTGTTAAGCATCGTATGTACTCCATCCATGAGTCGCCGTAACCGACCGAGCCCGGCTCAGCCTTCGGGATGGAACCGGAATGCCCGGCCGTCCCTTGTTGTGAACCAGACGTCCCCGCCTGGAGTCACCGCGACGTCGTTCAGGTCGTCTGATTCGAGTCCATCTGCTTGCCGGTAGTTCGTCCAGGTCGATCCGTCGTAGCGGAACGCACCCTGATCGCTCGACGAAGCCCACACCGTGCCGTCGGGAGCGAAGGATACGGCGTCGATCGGCACCCCGGCGATGTGGCTCGTCCACAGTTCGCCGTCGTAGTGGAGGAGTCCGCCGAGCACAACATCGGTGAGCCACAGATCTCCGTCTGGGGAGAAATCGAATGCGCCCGGGCCAAGACCCTCAGGGCGGTCGGGTCCGGAGACCACGGTCCACGCCGCTCCGTCGTATCGGACGAGCTGGCCCTCCATCCCTGCCCACAGCGATCCGTCGGGCGCTGCGGCGATGAGCCCCGCCATGCCCTCCGGCGTGGCCGCAGGATGCGACACCCAGGTTGCCCGGTCGAAGCTCCACAGCAACGTGTCACCTTGACTGGCCCAGACGGTGCCGTCTGCGGTTACGGCAACGCCGGTGATGATCCGTGGTGCCTCGATGGTGCTCCACACATCGCCGTCGAAGTGCAGGACCGTCGAACCCGACGCGAACCAGACGGTCCCGTCCGGCCCTACCGCAGCCGCGGCGTCAGTGCCCTCGGGATATGTGGTCCAGGCCGCCCCGTCGAAGCGAGCTACACCGCAAGGCCCGGTGACCCACAGGGCTCCGTCACCGGCAGCGACGATGCCCTGGGCGCAGTTGCTCGCCAAGTCGTCGGTTTCCGCGGGGGTCTTCCACCAATCCGCGACGGTGCGCTCGATCGTGATCTCCTCACCCTCGAGCTCGGCAAGCAGGAACGCGACCGGAATTGGAGCCATATATCCGAGGAACCCATCGATGACTCTGCCCGAGGCGTCCACGAGCACCCAGACGGGCATCCCGTCGCCAAAATCGGCCCACGTTGTCATGGGCGCACCATCTGGTCTGGTCGGGTCGATGACGACGGGGAAGGTGTAGCCGTTGCGGGCAAGTTGCTCGGAGATCGCAGGTAAGAAGGCTTCATCGGGGAGGTCTGGTGCTTCCAAGCCCTCTTCGCGGGCCTCAGCCATACCGGGAAGAGATCCATAGGGGATGAATATCGAAACCACGCCAAGCCGATCACCGAAACTCTCGTAGACCAACTGGAGAGCACCGAGGTTCTGATGGACCTGTCCCCAACCACCGCCGAGTTCGAGGGAATCCGGTTCGCCGTACCAGGCAACGACCACGGCCGGCCGGCCGGCAAACTCCTCGGTGAAGAATTCGCCACCGTCGAGGAGTTCCGCCTCGAAGTCGATCCTGGATCCGATCTCCAGCCCATCGAAGACGTGCCCGTCACGCTCGAAGGAACCCTGGAACGACCCGAACAAGTACGAATCGCGCAGCTCCTCGGTCCACATCGCCGGGTCGTCGAAGACGGCCTGCAGCTCGTCGATCGTGATCGGCTCCGGGGGAACGCTCGTTGCGGGTGACGTGGCCGGGGCCGTTGGCGGTGCTGTGGTCGGTGGAGTCTCAGGTTGGGTCGCCTCTGGCGTGGAGACTGACGTTGACGGAGACGGTACAGATGGCTCATCCACTCCTGGCGACCTCAACAACCACGGGAGAACTCCGACGATCACGAGGACAACGGCAGCGGCAGCGATCGCGACGGCCCATCCGGAGATCTGCCTATGGGCGTCCGCTTCTGGCTCCACCGTCGAGTTGGTGAGACGCTGCTCGATCTCGGCTACGGTCACATGAGGAACATCTCGTTCGAGCTGCGCGGCGTACGAACGAACACGGGTAGAGAGATCAGGCGACATTGTGCACCTCCAAAGCGACTCGGAGCTTGGTCATGCCACGCTCCACATGACGCTGCACCGACGAACGGGACACACCCATGAATTCAGCAACTTCCTGATACGTCCAGTCGAAACCTTCGACCAGAAGTACAGCGCTGCGCTGCCGCTCAGACAGTCCCTGGAACGCCTCACCGAGACCGGGTTCGATCCACGGCTCGGGATTTCCGATCTCAAGCGGCAACGGCACCGTACGGTTGCGGTACTTCTTTGCACAGCTGCGGCCCACTCGATAGAGATACCCCGCAGCGTTGTCCATGACGCTTACCCGATCCCAGTGCTTCCACGCATAGACAAGAGCATCGGCGGTGGCCTCTCGTCCCACCTCCCGTCCGGTGGTGGCGACAAGAGCCCTCAATAGCCTCGGCTCAACCGTCTTCACGAACTCGGAGAATGCTTCAGTCGTCGTTTGCACCGTTTCCTCCACGGTCCATTACCCAGTAAAGGTCCAGAACCGGTTCTTGTATGACGTTCGAGCCGCCCTTTGAAAATATCACACGACAAACCCTCAACGACATGAACCTGGTCCAGGCCTCACTTCAGAGATCAGCCGCTTGCTGGTCTGGCAGTCAAGGGGTCAGGGTGACGACAACCCTCTCGAATCCGACTGCGACCTGATCCACGACGCTGCCCGTCACGCCCGGACGATGCTTTCGGGGAAGCCGTTTTCCCGTTGCCCTGCCAGAGGACTAGATAGAAGGGACCACAAGCTTACGATTACCGTGTGATCGGCTTCCTTGCAAAGCGGACCCTTCAGGGTGAAACGGTCGCCCTGCTCCGTGTCTACGACGATGAGCGGGGTGCCCAGGAGTGGACCGTAGACGGCTGGCAGCCTGCCGGTCTCGAATGGACTGGACTCGGCGGTGCCACCGAATACGACAACATCGAGGTCGAGGAAGCGGTCACCATTCTCATGGAGTTCGGCGCAGACGAACTCAACCCCGTGGTCTGACAACGGTCCGTGGGCAGGATTGAGTCGTCTGGTGTTCACGGACAGCTGGTCCACCCCGCCACGCTCAGGCATCATGCGGAGGGGCCTGTCCCGAGATCTCTAAGGAGTCGTTGGACTGCCCGAACCTGTAAGTCGGCCTGGCGTGCTGCGAGACGCTCGAACGCCGTGGTGTCGCCCTTCTGTGCAGCCTCGTGAATCTCGCGGGCCAAAGGAAGAACCTCCTCGATGAAGGGTTGCATGTACGTATCCGGCCCGTACCATTGCTAGGGCGATGAGAGGTTGGGGGCCGTGGAAACCGAAGGCGATCCGGGTGAGCAACCGGATTTTGGTGTTGGTCGATTCGATGAGTCCTTGAGACAGACCGTGGTCGAGGTTGGCGTCGATCGCTTCACGATGTTTCGTGACTCTCTTCGCGAGGTGGATGAACGCTGGGAGTTGTGACCGGCGGGCCCATGACAACCATTGGTCGAGTGCTTCTTTGCCTTCTTCTCCGATATGGGCGGGTGGCCGGGTGGGGCCCTTCACTCCTCGAGGCAGGCTGGATTGATGCATTTGGCGACGACGAGATTGCCGGTCATCTCGCCCATCGATGGATCGCCGACGGGCTGGGTCTCGGTTTGATAGACGAGCAACGGC
Organism: Acidimicrobiia bacterium; assembly: GCA_036446715.1. Lineage (GTDB taxonomy): Bacteria > Actinomycetota > Acidimicrobiia > Spongiisociales > ZC4RG35 > SZUA-217. The sequence goes on from JAZFTN010000070.1 coordinate 5,444, forward strand.
AGCCCGTCTGCCCCGGCAACGACGCTCAGGAGCCCACCATCCGGGATGCCTTGCACCTGGGCGATTCGGAACTGTTCGCACGTATTCGTCTCGCACACTGCCAGCCATTCCCGTTCATCGGCGTGATAGGCGATGATCGGGTTGCCGTCGGGCCCCACCATGAGTGACCTCACCGAGCCGCTCAAGTGAGAAGCGAGCAGCGTCACGGTCGCCTGGGAACAGGCCGGGTCGTGACATGCCGCGATCTTGAATTCATCGACCGTGTGGAAGGCGATCACGGGTAGCCCATCGGATCCGAACACCAGCTTCGTGGGCCCTTCCTCGTCGAGGTAGTCGGTGCCCGTGTCGTCGAAGACCGAGATGGTGACCTCCGTGCAAGCTGGATCGGCGCATCTCGCAAGCCGGAATTCGCCGTTCGCTACCGGGTAGGCGACGGCCCAGAGCCCATCCGGATCGAGGACGAGGCTGAACGGGCCGGCCATCACACCGCCTGTGACATCGATGTTTGTGATTTCGGATTCGGCACAGGCGGGATCAGCACAGATGGCCATTCGCACCGGCGCGCCGAACATGTCCTGGTAGACGAGGACCGGGAGGCCATCGGCTCCGACGGCGATGACCGGAACGAACCACACGTCAGCCTGTTCTACAAGGTTGGTTTCGACCTGGGCACAGTCGGGATCGATGCATTTGCCGACCCCTGGGTCGTCAGAGGTCAACTCAGGGATGGCGAACGTGTCCCACGCAAAGACGGGCAGTCCATCAGGTGGAATAGCTACGGTCGCCTTATTGAAGCCGACGAGTCCAGTGTCCTTCGCGATTGTGCTTTCGATACAGCCGGGATCTCTGCAGCGGACCAGTTCGTAGGCAAGTTCGCTTCCGAATCCGCCAAGGACCGGATAGACGATGAAGGGCACCCCGGACGGATCCAGGTTGGTCTCGACCCGCGGCCAGGTGACGACGACGCCCTCGGTCACGACCGTGTTCACCGACCAGTACTCGCCACCGATGGTCACATATTGTGAAGAAGAGACGGGCGCATCGGTAGTCGGCTGAGTGCAGGCCAGGTCCGTGCATCTCAGCAGGACCACGTCGCTGCCCGTGCCGTAGGCGATGATCGGTCGACCGTCGGATACGACGACTGTCAATTGATTCTCACGTGCCCCAATGCCGAGACTGTCCACGTTCGATTCGGTGCAGGCCCGGTCGTTACACGCGCCGAGCCACAGCTGACCATCAAAGACCCACGAGAGCAGAGGAAGATCCTGCGGCGTCAGGGCGAGCTGTCGAGAGAGCACAGACTCATCGGGCTGCGGAATCGACGTCGCCGTATGGCTGTCACACATCGGATCTCCACAGGCGATAAGCAACGCTGTAGGTTCCGGCTGCTCCTGGCCAACACTGCCCAATGCTCCTGCGAAGATCGTCGGACGGTCCAACGAGTCCAGGGCAAGCTGTGGCGAGCGGATGGCCTGGGCGCTGAGCGTCACGACGGTTACTCCGCTCGCACAGGCCGGGTCGGCACATCGGGCGAGTCGCAGGCTCCACTCTTCCTCATGAATGGTGTATACGACTACGGGGTTGCCGTCGGCGTCGACTGTCATGTCGAGACCGTAGAATGCGTCGGAGACGTCTATCACGGTCCTGGTGTTGCCGGTAGCGCAAGAAGCGTCACCGCAGGCCAAGATGACAACCTCCCCTCCCCGCTCCGCCGTCCAGATCCAGTAGGCGAGCACCGGCAACCGGTTCCCGGCGGCGGCCAAACCCCGTCCCCCGGCGATGTTGGTGCCCTCTTCGATGGTCGTGACGTCACCGGCCCTGGCGTACTTCAACGCCTGGACGCGAGGCTCGTCGGCGGTGGGAGGACGTTCGGTCTCGACGTAGGAGATCGCAACTGTGCCGTCGTCGAGCAAAGCAACCGATATCGGGCCGTCGGAGAGCTCGGTGACCGGTGCTATCGCCGTGCGCTCGATGCCGGACGAACAGGCGGCATTCCCACACCGGGCCACCCAGATCGAACCCTCTGAGGCGTATGTCAGAACCGGGTTACCGGCCGGGTCGATCACCATGTTCAGCCCGGTGCCCGCTACTCCCTCGTCGTGTACCACCGAGATCGTCTGGCCCAAAGCATTCTCTGTGGGAACCGTGGTCGGCGTCGGTTCGTCGACGACCGGGCCAAGCAGCCGGATGGCGGCTGCTGTGCCCCCGACCAGCAGAAGCACGACCAGCGCGGTGGCCAACGCTATCGCCCAGCCTGGACGCCGAGGAGTGGCCGGAAGCGTCTCAAACGACGCCTCGCCAATCAGCTCGTCGATCGACAGCGGCGCGATGTGAGTTCCGAGCTGTTCGCCGTAGCCGGCCAGCTGACGTTCGAGATCAACCGTCATCAGCCACCTCCAGAGCGAACCGAAGCTTGGCCATGCCTCGTTCCAAGTGTTTACGAACCGTTCCCGTGGCGACGC
>JAZFTN010000071.1:0-10304 GCA_036446715.1 Acidimicrobiia bacterium
GTCCGAAGTTCGTGGGCCACCCATAACCGGCAATATGTGCGGCTCGCGGATTCCGTCTGAGGTGTCATCGGGGTGCCCTCAGGGTGCCCGGAACCGGTTCCCATAGGTGCATGAGAATTGCACTCGGTGCATCTCGGTGCACTCCCGTGCCATAAGCCGGATACCGACGACAGACGACACAGACGACGCGGAGAACACCGTCGCGACGGGACAGGAGACCCCTGGATGCATCTCCAGGGTATTGGGTGCTGGTGTCGGAGAGAGGACTCGAACCTCCGCGGGGTATTAAACCCCACCAGGTCTTTAGCCTGGCGGCCCTCACTTTTCCGCTCGGAGCCGAAGCATCTCGGTGCCGCGGGAGTGCATCTCGGTGCATTCCAGTGCAAGAGCGCCTGAATAGTCGTTTTGACCCGCGGTGCCCTCAGGGTGCCCCGCCAGGAAAGCCTCAGAACCCCGTTGTCCAGCATTCGAAGCGTTGACGCGCTAGGTCTTAAACCTCGTGTCCCACTCCCTTGGTTTCCCGTATTGGTTTAACTCCTCTCGACTGAGGACGGTCGACTACAGCGCCCACACCGACTCGAATCAGTCTGAGGTGTCATGAGAGGTGTCATTTCCCAGCCACACGAGCCGCACATAATGCCGGTTGTGGGCGGTTTAGGGGTTGCATGTTGCTTGGCTGTGGAGCCATTCGACGGCGCTGTTTTCGGATTCGGTGAAGCCTGCTGTTGGGTGGTCAGGTTCGATTGGTGTGTTTTGACCGTATTGGCGGTCGAGGCGGTCGGTGAAGTTCGACATGGTGAGTGCGATGATCGCTCCGTCGGATAGTTCGACTGGCTCGTTCGAGGTTGTCAGTCCGGCCGTGGGTTGACCGAAGAATCGAGATTCCTCTTGGCCGTGGAAGGCTATGGCAACCGCTTCTCCTGACGAACCGGTGTGGGTGCTGATCAGAACGGCTACTGGTAGACCTTCGTATTTCGGATTGGGACGTGAATTGGTTGTCATTGCCATGTCGTCCCAGATGGCCATTGTTCCGGTGTTCTCCCAGGTTTCGGTGGTGCCGTCTGGATATGTGAATGAGCCGACTATTCCGGTGGTGAGGAGGGGAGCGACCCCGGCGAGCATGGGCCACATGTTCCCGCCGGTGTTGGACTGCAAATCAATGATCCAACCACACACATTCCCGGTCAAAGAGTCGATTTGAGCGGCCAGGTCAGTGGCGTATTCGTCTGCCTGGTCGCCGATGTCGCCGATGTATCGGCCAACCGACACATATCCCAGGTCGTCTGATCTGATTTCAACGACGGGGGTGGCGAACACGGCTTCACCCTGTTGGAACGATTCGGCTTGTGCGGGAGTCAGAAAAATGCTGTGCTGATCGTTCAGATGGTTCAAAGACAGCCTGATCGCGGCATACGTGCCCTCCGGCGTTTCGGCAGCAGCCGCCGCTCGAAAAGCTGACTCTTCGACCATCGCCCAGTCAACCGAATCACGGTTGATCGAAAGCTCGCGCATCACATTCAGGGCTTCGCTCAGATATACAGCCGCCTCAGCTGAAAGTGACTCCCTCACGTCCAGTGTCCTCGACGTGGAATCAGCCGTTGCTGACGAGGTTGACGACGAAGGAAGAGTGAGCGGATTTGTTGAAACTTCTGCACTTCTGCTGGAACACCCAACCATCAGCGCAGCGGCAACAACTACCGACCCACCCAGACGAAACATCACAATCCACCCTAAAAGCGACCCACAACAAACCGCACATAATGATTCTCTTATGTCAAGGTGCCGGCGGTTGGTGGGCAGGCTCTTATTTGGTCACACGGCCCGCCAAGAACGGTCTGGGTGGGGTCAACCGGCATTATGTGCGGCTGATCACCAGCGCAGTCGGTGATTTCGCTTCGTTTGACTAGCCATCGATCGTTTCGGCGAAAGCTCGGACCTCGATGGCCCCGGTGTTGCCACCTGTTGTTGATTCGACTTCGAACCGAAGGGTCTGAGTTGAAATATCTATTGAAGCGAAACCGGGGACTGCAGGATTGCCAGCCTCGAACGCGCCCAACCGAACTCCATCGTCGCCAACCACATAAAACGTCTCAGTTGTCGCTGAGCCGTCAGCCATTGACCGCGTCAAAAACTCGACACCTACCAGGTCGTAGACCTGTCCCAAGTCGATTGTGATAAACGAACCGTCGCCGTCCCCCGCACTCGACCACTCAGTTGCAAGATCGCCATCAACGGCATTGGCCGCTGACCAGGTAGAGCTGAACTCACTACTCACCTCAACTATTACCGCCCCTTCAGCAACGTTGACCCCATGACCGACATTGCCCTCGTCCACATCGCTGCTGTCGATGATCGGAATCATGAACGTCATCAGCTCACTCTGATAGAAGATGCCATCTGCGGTAGACCCTTGAACCCGATAGAAGTACTCGACCCCCTGTTCGGCACCCGGGAGGAACACATCGTGCTCGACGATCCCCGTTCCGTTCATAGCGAGAGAATTGTTGAACTTCCCTAAAGCCTCCGTCTGGCCCCAAACAATGGCGCAGATCATCGGCTCAGTCGTATCCACCCGAAAGATGCCTCGCATCGGGTCAGTGGGATCAGCTTCGAAAACAAATTCGGTCGCTTGAACCTCTTCAAACGGTCTAGCCACACTCGCTTCGTCAGACGAGCACGCAGCCACGGTGAGAGCCACGGCGATCATCATGATGGTCAGGGTTCTCATACTCATCTCAGACCGTGTTATACAGGAAGAAGGGCAGATTCCCATGCTGCCACACCGGCCATAACCGGCATTATGGGCGGTCACTTGTCACGCAGAAGAGCGACATAAGTGCCGTTATGTGCGCGTGTAGACCGCTGGGGCCGGGCTTCGGCTGGTCGGGTTGTGCGTCGTGTCGGCCTTCCACGTAGGTTGTCCTTCAAACAACTCCAAGGCTGCTGGCAATGTTGGAGCAATCGGAGTTGAAGGGGAGGCAATGGCCAACAGATTTCACATTTCACGGCGGACCTTTTTGAAGGTATCTGCTGGTGGGGTTGTTGTGCTGGCGGCTGGGGGTTACCTGTTTCGCGACCAGTTTCTGAACGACGGGAACCCTTCTTCGACGGCCACCGACCTGATCCGTGGTCGACGCTTACCCATCCCCGACCTGTTGACGGGGACAGAAAGCGACGGCAAGCGGGTATACGACTTGACGATGCGACAAGGCTCGATGGTTTACGTTCCTGGGAAACAGACTGCCACCTTCAGCTACAACGGCGACATTCTTGGTCCCACGCTGGTGGTGCGCAAAGGCGATGAGGTTGTCATCAATGTGAGCAACCAGTTGGGCGAGCCGACGACTACCCATTGGCACGGCATCCACCTACCAGCGGTCATGGATGGGGGACCCCATCAAGAAATCGATCATGGTGATACTTGGAATGCTCAATACACCATCACGAATGAAGAAGCCACGTTTTGGTATCACCCTCATCTGGAGGGCATGACAGCCGAACATGTCTACGCCGGTCTGGCTGGACTGTTCATCGTCAAAGACCCCCAGAACGATTTGGCTCTACCTGATCAATACGGAACAGATGACATCCCCTTGATCGTTCAGGACAAGATCGTCGACGCTGACGGTTCCTTCAACTACCCCGGCACCAACTTTGGCGTCAAAGGAGATCAGATTCTCGTCAACGGGGCGATAACTCCAGTATTCGAAGCCCCTGCGCAACTGGTCCGGTTTCGGCTACTCAACGGGTCCAACGCCCGTTTCTACAATTTCGGATTTGACGATGACCGTCAATTCCATCAAATCGGCACAGATGGCGGACTGTTGGAAAGCCCTGTGCCTGTGACAAGATTGAGGTTGTCCAATGGCGAAAGAGCCGAAATCTTGGTGGACTTCAGCGATGAGCAAGGTGGCCAGCTAAGGCTGATGAGCTTCTCATCCGAACTGGACGGCATCAACCCGATCTGGAATAGCAATGCCATCGACAAATCCAACTTTGAGATCATGACCATCAATGTCGTTTCGCCAACTGCCAAACCCACAACAGCTCTACCGGCCTCCCTCGCCACCATCAACCGGTTACAAGAAGCACAAGCCAACAGGACCCGTCCTTTCGTCCTTGAAATGGGATTTTCGGGCCCCATGACAATCAACGGGGTGAGCATGGATATGGATCGGATCGATCAGACCGTCAAGGTGAATGACACAGAAATTTGGGAAGTCACCAACAGTTCAGATCTGCCTCATCCGTTTCATGTCCACGACGTTCAATTCCTGGTTCTGACCCGAGACGGATCGCCACCAGCAGACAACGAAGCAGGCTGGAAAGACACCGTCCTGGTCATGCCCCGCGAAACAGTCAGAATCATCACCCATTTCAGTGACTACACCGACCCCGACAACCCATACATGTTCCACTGCCACATCCTCGAACACGAAGACGCAGGCATGATGGGACAATTCCTAGTGGTCGCATAGCGATTGCATTTCCAAAACCCTGCTAATCATGCGTTGCGAGTGTCGTGGTCCGCCCAGGCACTGGCCCGAGCAGTCGCCTTGTGAACTTCCTAGGGAAATCAATTGAGGAGCTGTCCGAATTGTGGCAACAGACCGTCAACCCATCCCTCCGACCCGACACTGCAGGGATATGGCTCAATCCCAAATACGCCAAAGAACCCCGTCCATAACCGGTGTGGTCTCTGGGGTGAACGCAACACCTGTCGGTGAGAGTGGGTCATTGAGGAGGTTGTTGTGGTCAGATTCACCGAGGAAGAGCGGGTTTGGGATCGGTGACAGGCGGATGTTGCGAACCGGTTGACTGGTCGTGATCTGGGTCGGTCGGCTGGGTCGATCCGTGCGTTTGTCGAATCTTGGGGTGGGGTCCGTCCTGCGCTTCGGAGACGATCAGAACGGCATCTGTCTCTTGATGAGCGTGAGGAGATTTCTCGTGGTGTCGCTGCCGGCGACTCGTTACGTTCGATCGGAGATCGGTTAGGTCGTGCTCCGTCGACGATCAGCAGAGAAGTGGCTAGTAATGGTGGCCGTCACCGGTATCGGGCTTATCACGCCGACCGAGCTGCATGGCGTCGGACCCACACACGTCATCGAGGTAGAGGTCAAGAGCGCCCTCTAGTTGCTGCCGCCCATAAGTGCCGTTATATGCGGCGTAACCGCCTGCCTTAGAGAGTCAAAGTTGTTCCACGCCGACACCATCGTGGAACTCTCTGGCGCCTTCCGAACAGTGCGCATGTTGGACAACCTGTTAGTGAAGCCTCCCGTAGGGGAAACGGGAGGCTTCAGCGCGTCCGGGGGTGTATTGGGTGGGAGGCTCCTGGGGGGAGAGGGTCTACCCGGACACGAAGGTGCTAGGCGGTTGTGGTTTTACCCCCATGAACGGTTAAGGCGTAGATCACCAGGACAGCCAAAACGAACCCTAAGAGACCCCAATCCCGATAGATCGGTGTCACCAACTGGGCGTCGAGCGCACTGAGGACAGCGATGACGATTCCAGTGACACGCGCCCAGCCCTGGCCCGACATCACCCCCCAGCCGACAAACAGTTGGATCACTCCAACTATAAGCATTGCCCAACCCCACTGGGAAAAGTCGAGTATCCACGCCGAATTCGGTGCGAACACAACCCATTCCGAGTTGGCGAGGATCGCCAGCCCGAAGATGATATTGACTCCTCCAAGCAGAGCGAACATGATCCCGGCGAAACTGACCCACCCATTCTCCGAATAATCCTCACTGGCCATAACAATCCTCCCTTTCGATCAGAAGATGTGGCGAAGCTAGTCCAACAGGATGGACGGCGTCGCCTCTCGAACCGCGCAAATACGGACGAACTTCAGAGTATTTGCTCCGCCCATAAGTGCCGTTATGTGCGGGGCATCCCCTAATTCAATCGGCTCCTACGCGTCAACGATGCTGCTAATCGAGGGGTCCTAGCTCCTCGAAGCAGTAGGCGTTTATCTCGTCGAACTTGGCTGTTGGGTAAGACTGTCTCGTCGCTTCAATGCACTCCACGAAACCTTGCTGGGTCGAGTCAGGGGTCGTAGCCCCAATCGCCACGAGAACGGCAATGGCCACGAGGGTCCATGCCACAACGTCTCGGATGATTGTCCGAGTGCTCACTAGGTAGAACTCTAAGTGTTCGAGTCACTGGGCATATCTCTCCGATCACCGATCCGGATCGAATCAACGCGGATGACGGTGCAGTGTTCACCTTCGAAGGGGGGGGGCGAAGTCATTCAAAGGCTTTGACGAGTGCGAACAAGTCTGGAAAGTCACGCGCACATAACCGGCAAGCATTATGTGTAGGTCCCTGTGAGGCACGCATAAGTGCCGTTATGGGCGCGGGTGATTCCCGTCCGTGAAGGGTCTAAGAGGGGAGTTCCAGGCAGTCAGCCGACGATGACTTCGTCGTGGCGATTGTCTAACACCAGAGCACAGTCGAGCCACGCGATATTCGGTGGGCTGCCGTAGGTATCCGCGACACGGTCATGCCACGCCTCTGTAAAAACCGCCTCCCCGTCCTCACGGGTCTCCCACAGGTAGACACCTCCCCACGTCATGCCACTCCAACCTCGAACAAAATACTTTCTGACCAGACCCGGGGCCTCTTTGTACTTGGGGGCGGTCTCCTCAGCCATGCGCCTCGCATCTTCAGAAGACAAGGCTTCGCTAAGTGGGATCTGGACTATCGCAACGGTTGACATACCAACACCTCCTTAGAGGAGTAATACAGATGCAGATCGGGACCGTCGACAGTATTGGATAGAGACGCTGCCAACAGGGCCCTGAACACAAAATGAACCGATCGCGTCTGGTAAATGACGCCGATTACTTATGGGCTGAGACCTGGCGTTGGGCGATATATCGCTTATGTCGGATCAGGCATTCGGTTCGGCTTTGGCCGTGCCCGGTTCACTTCCACCGGGCCAGCCGTTTGACGGGCTAGTCAAGCAACGAAGCGAACCCCTCGCTGACGAATCTGCTGTGACACGGATCGCCTACGAGGGGTTCACCCTTGATAACAGCCAGCTGGCATAGAAGGCTGCTGCAACCCGCATCATACGCGGCCACCCCGGTGGGCGTCACCTTCCGACCCGCGCGACCTGGGGCATCCTCAGCCGTCTGACGCGGGATTGGTGGTGCCGCTCATCCCGACGGCAGGGCCGACAATATCCCGCGTCCGACCCTGTGGGTATTTACCCGAGGGTCCGACCTCTTGAACCTGGTGGTAAATTACCACTAGGTTGTCCGACACTTACCCTCATGAGGGTAAGTGCGTCGGTCTGACGGCCATGTGAATCCCTTTAGGATGAGCGGACCATGGATTTGGACGAACTCATTGTCGGCCGCCGCTACAAGTTCACCGCTCTCAAACGTGGCGGACAAATCACTGTTGAGGGTACGTTCAAGGGCATCTCTTCACGGAACTGGCCTGCATCGCGGATGGAAGACGACGTCGTCAAGGGAATGATCGTTATCAAAACGGATGATGATCCCGGGTTGCTGTCCTTGTACTCCAACAGGGTGACGAACATCGAACCCCTGGACTGAAACCTCTACATCATGCTGTAGATAACGAGTTCTCGGTCAGTACTCCAACGCCTCTGACACGGCCCGCAGTTGCTCTTTGGTTGTCCGGGTGTAGCCGACGGTGGTTTGGGGGCGAGAGTGGCGTCCACTGGTCGACCTGAGCCGCCCATAAGTGCCGTTATGTACGCTTGAGCCGAGGACTGGGAGTAAATGTTGCGGTGGTTCGCCCTGGGAATAGTGGAGACTCTCGACCTTGGAAGCGAGGATGAGAGTTATGGGAAGACAATCAACATTGGGGAAGCCGACGACGCGTCGGTACACACCTGAGGAGAAGGCTCAGGCGGTGCGTCTGGTGCGGCAACTCCGCAAGGAGTTGGGGACGTCTCAAGGGACGGTGGGTCGGGTAGCCGGCCAGCTCGGCTACGGCGTCGAGTCGGTGAGGTCGTGGGTCAAGCAGGCAGACATCGATTCGGGTGAGGCTGCGGGGACGACGGGTGAGGACAAGGTCCGGATCAAGACGTTGACCCAGGAGAACAAGGAGCTGCGGCGTGCCAACGAGATCTTGAAGCGGGCTTCGGCTTTCTTTGCGGCGGAGCTCGACCGCCCACAGAGGTGACCGTGGAGTTCATCGACGACAACAAGGACGAGTTCGGGGTCGAGCCCATTTGCAGGACGTTGCAGGTGGCCACCTCTACCTACTACGCAGCCAAGAACCGGCCAGTATCGGCGCGGGCGTTGCGTGACACGGTGATGATGCCGATCCTGTTGGCTCTGTTCCAGGCCAACTATTCGGTGTATGGGGCCCGGAAACTGTGGATAGCAGCCCGCCGTGCCGGCCACGACATTGGCCGTGACCAGGTATCTCGTCTCATGCGCCAGTTGGGTATTTGTGGTGTTCGGCGCTCCCGGAAGGTTCGCACCACCCGCCCAGACGACAAAGCCGACCGGCCCGAGGATCTCGTGGATCGGGACTTCACTGCCGATCGTCCGAACCGCTTATGGGTCACGGACCTGACCTATGTGTCGACGTGGCAGGGTATCGCGTATGTGTGTTTCATCATCGACGCGTTCTCGCGCCGTATTGTTGGGTGGCGGGTTGCAGGCCATATGCGTACTGCCATGGTCCTCGACTCGCTCGAGATGGCACGCTGGGCAAGAGGCACCCGTCTTGAGGGCCTCGTGGCTCACTCCGATGCCGGGTCCCAGTACACCAGCATCCGATACACGGAACGACTCGAAGAGATCGGCGCCGTGCCTTCGATCGGATCGGTCGGAGACGCCCTCGATAACGCGCTCGCGGAAAGCGTGAACAGCCTGTACAAGGCCGAGTTGATCTACGGACCAGACCAAGGGCCGTGGAAGACGGTCGAAGACGTCGAGTTGGCCACCCTGTCATGGGTGCACTGGTTCAACACGCAACGGCTCCACGGCTACCTCGACGACGTTCCTCCAGCCGAATACGAAGACATCTACCATGCCGAAAGGAGCGTCAAACAGCCGGTTGGAAACCAATACATCGAGTCTCCATCAAACCCAGGGTGATCCACTTATCGACCGGCTGGCTGGCTTGGGCTTCAACTACATCCAGGTCGGGACCCACGACACAATGGCTTCGCCAACCAGCAACGAAATCCTGAGACAGCAAAACGGCCTTCCCCACCGACCCGAAAAGCCAGCCCTCTCCCGACACGAAAGGAACTTGGTGAGGGTGTCGGTGATTCGCCGGAGAGGGTCGCCCGCCAAGATTCGGCCATGATCGGACTCGCCACACATCCCGCCACGCCAACTCGAATAGGACAAGGACACCTTTGTGGCCACATACCGCCAAAGAGACCGCAGCACCCTTTCAACAGAGTGTCAGTAGCCCTCCAAAACCAGTGAAATTTCCCTCACCAACCCGGCCAGAACCCTTTACCCATAAGGGGCTTCTCGAAATGTCGGTCTGGCTGGTCAAAAACCGCCTCCAAGCCGTCCAACTCCGGTGTAGGAGTGCAGTTGGAGGGTTACTGACAGGCCAAATGACATCCTGTTGAAAGGGTGGGACCAGAGGATTCGACTATGGAAACCCGAGAACGGCTGCTCACCGTCCAAGAACTCGCCGAATACCTCGGCGTGCCGGCTACCACCCTCTACCAGTGGCGGTACCGGAGACAAGGGCCACCAGGCTTCCGAGTAGGCAGACATCTCCGATACCGACAAGCCGACGTAGAGGAATGGATCGAACATCAGCTCAACGACGTTTCCCACTGAGAGTTAGCGAGGAGGCCACCGCTGATCGAGCGACCATCAGTTCTCACCGTAGCCCAGATAGGTGCGAAAAACGGTTCGCAGCCCTCGCCTACGGTCGTAGAATCCATGTTGTGGCGACAACGAGAAGCAAACGAGTGGGACCTGCCGCAAGACCGGTAGCGGTACCTGATGATGTCGAGGATCCGTCGATTTCGAAGGCGGCGGATCATATAACGCTGCCTCCGCATGTCCGCTGGAGCGGACGCTCCGACTACAACCTTGCCGATCCTCAGGATCGGATCAGCGTTTACGAACAAGTTCTGACCGAAGGCACGGCCGACGACGTCCGCTATTTCATCGACGTCGACCAGCTCGTCAACCTTTGGGATGAACTCGTATTGTCGCCACACGTGCGGGCAGTCTGGGAAGACTGGCTCCGGGCCCGTGGTCGGCTTGCCAGCTGAATGCTCAGTCCGCTCCAGGATCGCCTGCGACAACTTGTAGCCCGTCTCCCTGATGCCGACACGA
>JAZFTN010000072.1:0-9065 GCA_036446715.1 Acidimicrobiia bacterium
CGTCGTGCCCGCACCTTGATGCGTCTTTCCTGATCGCGAGCTGCCTGCCGTGCAGCATCCTCGAGTGATTGCTCCCCCTCGTGGGGATCATGCTCCCTGCGACGTTGCAGCACCCACAGGAAGAGATCCCCTTCGGTGGAACCCGCCTCGAGTTCGAGCAACCTCTCCCACCGGATCGACTCCACGGCCGGCAGATAGACCCGGTCGTACCAATCTGCTGCGATCTCGTGTGGTTCCAACACCGTGCCGCGCTCCATCATCAGGTCGTAGCCGTGGGCCTTGACAACGTCGAGTAACTCGACGAATCGCTGGGGACGGGTGAAATCGATTCGCGCCATCGGTCGGGAGCGCTCCAACCCGCTTTGTTGCATGAACCGCCGGGCTTGCTCGATGTAGAAAATCTTCTCGAAATCGACGTTTTCGTCGATCTCGATGTCGGTATGGATCTGGGTCACCTCAGCGTCGATGAACTCGGCGCCTTTCTGTTTGGCGAGCGCCACCCGATGATTGCCATCTATAACGAAGTAGACGTCATTGACCTGATAAACCGAAATCGGCGGGAACCCCAACGTCGGGAAGGCTCGCTCGAGGCGTTCCCAGCGCTCTCTGATCTGGGGAGTTCGGGGTAGAAAATCCCGGTCGAAGTCATCGGACCGATCAACTGTTCCGACGATCCTGGCAACCTCGATGGTCTGCAGACCGGCGTAGGACTGCTGGAAGAGCTGAAGTCGAGCACGCAGGTCGTTGAATGACAGCAGCGGCGTTGACTCTGAGCCGCTTACCACCCTCGTCAGCCGACGATAGGTCTCTTTGCGCTGGGCTTTGGAGAAAGATGACGAGAAGGTCACGGCTCGATCTCCAGGAGACGATGGGGAATCACGTTCACGATGCGAGTACGGCCGACAGTGCGGTCGAGGCGCGGCTTGCCATGAGGGTGGATGTGACCATGGAGCATGAGCTTCGGCTGGAGTTGTTCGATAAGTCTATGGAAAGCCGCAAAGCCACGGTGTGGCCCATCGGCTTCGTCGCCGCAGTCCAATGGAGGTGAATGAGCGATCACCACGTCGACAGAGCTCCGGTCCCTCCACTGGCGGATCCGGGATCGCCTCGTCAGTCTGCGGACGCGACGCCGCATCTCAGCCTGGGTGAACTGATTGTCGCCCTCGTTGTAGCGAATCGAGCCGCCCAAGCCGGCGATGCGCAGGCCGGCTTCGTCCTCCCATCGATCCTCCAGATCGACACAACCGACAGCGGATGACGGCGATCGTTGGGCGTATTCGGCGGGTAGGTAGGCCGATATGACCCTCCCGCGGGGTGACGGGTCGTGATTGCCGTGGATGTACAAGAGCGGAGCTTCAGCGGCAGCCCGCAGGTACTCGAGGTAGTCAAAAGGGAGATCACCACATCCCAAGATGAGATCAGGACGAAGTTCCTTCAACCGGGGTCCATACAGAGCCCGGTCTACCTCATCGGCGACGGCAAGGATCCTGATCATCGTCGGGTCAGCCCTTTGAAGGGCATGAGAGCGGCTTCATTGTCTGCGGTGCCCATTGGGGCGACTCCAACCCTCCAGCAACCCATCGGCCGGCTCCCAGATTGCGGCGGCCCACCTTCCCCGCCTCCACAGCCAAATCCTCGGCAAAGATGGCCCGGTCAACGCTATCGACAATCACGAGAAGAAACTCCCGGCGACGCGGGTTAGCTCACATCCGGGTTGGGGAGCATGAAGTCCTCGCGGATGACCCGGGTCAACTCATGGTACGAAGCGATGAACCCGCGCAGTGTGCGCACCGTTGCCCCATAGGTGTCGAACTCGTCAACGGTCATTCCGTCCTCGTCGTACGCCTTACGGAAGTCGGGCACGCGGTCGTATAGCTCCGCAACGATCTCCGGGGCGACGGGATCGTCGATGCGCTCCTTCACTTCCACGTTGGAGCTGTTGAACAGCTTCTGCCAATTCGATGGAATGGTGAGAATGACATCGCCACCGATGAACTCCGACCAATGCAAATGGTGGCGATAGGCCGCAGCAAGCAGACGCGACCGGAAACCACGCTCCTCGTAGATTCTGAGAGCTTTCTTGAACACGGCGACCCCCGCCCATGGCAGGTATTGCGGGTTCACCGTGATGCCATCTCTATCGGTGACAACCTGTATCCAGTCATCGGTACGACCCACCATGATCGTCGTAACGGGCGTCATGGTGTCTGTGTCCAGCCCCTCCGCCTCACGACGCTGTAACCCCCGGTCGACGGACTCTCCGATCGCAATGGCTTGCGGCACAGTGAAGCTCACCGTGGCGTTGATGTTCACCCCGCGGTAGGTTGCCTCCTCGATTGCTGTAATGCCGCTGCTCGTTGCCGGCAATTTGACCTGAATGTTGGGAGCCAGCAAGTCGTAGCGAACCGCTTGTTCGACCATCGCCTCGACGTTGCGGTAGTAGGAGGGGTTTGTTTGGATCGACAGACGACCCTTCATCCCGTTCTCACGCTCGAAGACCGGCAGCAGTAGCTGTGCTCCCTTGAGGGCGATCTCCTCGAAAACCTCTGCCATGACATCTTCGTCGGACCACGATGGATTTTCCGCGATCACTTCGTGGATACGGTCGTCCCACAGGTGTCGTTCTTGGGCGAGGACCTGCACGACAATCGTTGGATTGCTGGTGGCGCCAACCGCTCCGTGTTCGATCGCATAAGCCAACTCCTCGACGGAGCAAGAGTCGTTCCAGAAATCTGTCTGGTAGGCACTAACCGTTTCGTGCAGAGGGCTCTTGTATGTGGTCTCCAGCATTGCTCTCTCCTTGCCGTCACCGGCTCCTTGTCAGCTTTATTGGTTTCGACTCCGTTCGGGCTCGACTATCACGGCCGCGGAGGGCCGGTCGACTCGCGTGCAACGAGTTTCGGCGAGAGGACAACGTGGCGGACAGTCGCACGGTCCTCGCTGATCCTCTGCAATATGAGTTCTGCGGCCATGCGCCCCATATCGTGCCGTGGCTGATCAACCGTCGTCAACCCGGAGCGGTGCCCGGCGGCCAGGGCTGTGTTGTCATAACCGACGACCGAGAGGTCGCCCGGAACATCGAGCCCCGCGACATTGAGCACCTCGAGCGCACCGATCGCGGCAAGGTCATTGGCGACAAAAACAGCAGTGGGCCGAACGCTATCGGAAAGCAGAGTCCGCATCCCGGTGGCACCGCCTTCTTCTGCAAAGCTCCCTCGCACGGATCGGGTTTCGTTCTCCAGTCCGTGCCGTCGCATCGCACGCGTGTATCCAGTCCGACGGGGCCTGGCGCCGGCACCAAAACCACCGTCGATGTGTGCAATACGCCTATGTCCGAGTTCGACGAGGTGATCCACGACCATCTCACCGCCACGGCGGTCGTCATTGGTGACACTGTCGATCGTCGCCGCCCTGGTCGCCTTACCCACGATGACCGTTGGCACTATTCGTGATGCCTCGATGGCATGGGATCTGGGGATGACCGGCGAGGCCAAGATGAGGCCGTCTACCCGCATCTCGAGCAACGTTGCGACCGCGAGACGCTCCCGCTCGGGCACGCGGTTACCGGTAGTCAGGATGGCGCGATATCCGGCCTCCGTGACCGCCCCGTCGATGCCGTCGATCACATCGGCGAAGAACGGGTTGTGGAGATTCGAAACCATCACGCCGACCACGTAGGAGCGTTGCCGCACCATGGTCCGCGCCGCCGCATTGGGACGATACCCGAGTCTCGTTGCCGCTTCCAGCACGGCTTCCCGGCTGGTCGGGCCGACCCCGTCAGAACCTCTCATGACAAGGGAGACAAGCGATTTTGACACACCGGCTTCGTCGGCGACATCCAGGATTGTCGGATGTCGCATCAGCCGATCACCGCTCATCGTCAACCCAGATCCCGGGTCGTTGGTGCTTGCGCTCGGCGTCCAACTCGGCTCGCGCCACGAGAACTTGGGGGCGGTCGGACACCTCGGGGACACCCACCTCCCACCATGCGCCACCCTCAGTCCATTCGTACGGATGGGTATCGATCACTATGACGTAACTCCGATCCGCCACCTTGGCCCGGAGAAAAGCTGCTTGAAGCTCCTCGATGCCGGTGACCTTCTCGGAGATAGCGCCCAACGATGCAGCATGTTTAACGAAATCGACGCGCCTTCCATCCACACGTTTGGTGTGTTCCAGGAGGTTGTTGAATTCCTCACCGCCTGTGCCGACCTGGAGCCGGTTGATGACAGCAAACCCGCCGTTGTCACACACAATAAAGATCACCTTGTGACCGGTGGCCACGGTCGAGTAGATATCTGAGTTCATCATCAGGTATGAACCATCGCCGACCCACGAGATGACCTCCCGGTCGGGCATGGCCATCTTCGCTCCCCAGGCGCCGGCGATCTCATATCCCATACATGAATAGCCGTACTCGACATCGAAGGAGCCGACCGATTTCGCCTGCCACCCCATGTTCAGCTCGCCAGGGAGCCCTCCCGCCGCGGACACCTGATAATCGCTCTCGTCCACAAGGTCGTTGACTGCCCTAATGACCTGGGCATACGTCGGCACTTCGAAATCGCGGGCGATATAGCCGTCGAGATAGTCGTACCACTCCTGCATCTCCTGATTTGCGCGGTTCAGCCACTCGGCGGGGGCGTGATATTCGCCAAGGGCCTCGTCCAGCGCCTCCAGCGATACACGAGCATCACCCACAACCGATACCGCATTGTGCTTGATGGCATCGAATCGTCCTACGTTGATCGACACCAGTCGCATCCGTGGGTTCTTGAAGACTGACCATGATCCGGTGGTGAAGTCCTGAAGACGGGTTCCCACGGCCACAACCACGTCGGCATCGCTAGCGAGCGCGTTGGCAGAGGTGCTTCCGGTGACCCCTATCGGGCCTGCAAAATTCGGATGGTCGTAGACCAGGGTTGACTTGCCGGCCACCGTCTCCACGACCGGGATGCCCCGTGCAACCGCAAACGCCGTGAGCCCATCCACAGCATCGGAATAGTGGACGCCACCCCCGGCGATGAGAAGCGGCTTGTCCGCCGCCGCCAGCACTGCTGCGGCTGCCTTGACATCGCGGACATCCGGGCCGGGTCGGCGGACGTAGTGCAGAGTCTCGTTGAAGAACTCCACGGGGAAGTCGTAGGCCTCAGCCGCGATGTCCTGGGGCAGCCCGATGTAAACCGGACCGCATTCGGCCGGATCGAGCATGATCGCCAGCGCCTGAGGCAGAGTCTGGATTATCTGGGGCGGACGGGTGATGCGATCCCAGAACCGCGTAACCGTCCGAAAAGCGTCACTCACGGTCGTGGAGGGGCTGTCGAAATGTTCGACTTGCTGCAGTACGGGGTCAACGACGCGATGCTGAAAGGTGTCGCCACTGATCAACAGGAGCGGCAGCCGGTTGGCATGTGCGACCGCGGCGGCGGTCACCATGTTGGTCGACCCCGGGCCCACCGATGAAGTGGCGATCATGATCTGACGCCGGCGTTTCGCCTTGGCAAACGCCACCGCGGCCAGGGCCATGGATTGCTCGTTGTGCCCCCGCCAGGTGGGCAACTCGTCCTGGACACCGGCAAGCGCCTCAGCCAGGGACACCACATTGCCATGGCCGAAGATCCCGAATACGCCGGGAAACAGGGCAACCTCCACACCGTCGAGCTCGGTGCGCTGCGCTACCAGCCAGCGCACCAGCGCCTGTCCCGTGGTGAGTCGAACCGTCTCCATCGTCACTACTCCCTCATGCGCCGGCCACTGATCGCAGGTTCTCTGCTTGTCGGCACCAGTCTTGACATCGACCTGACGCCGAGCATACCTTTTGCTCGTTGGAACGTTCCAGATGCTCCAGGTGCAAGGGGGGTCTCGGGTGAGGGTGGGAATAATTGGAACCGGACGCATCGGGACGATTCATGCCAACAACCTGAGTCGCCACCCGACCGTGTCCTCGATCGTCGTGACAGACGCAATTCTCGCTCAATCGGAGCATGTCGCGGGGATCTACGGCGCCGACATAGCCTCGGGGCCGGCCGAGCTCTTGGAATCTGCCGATGCCGTGGTCATTTCCACGCCTCCTGGCATGCATGTAGAGCTGATCGAGCAAGCTGTTGATCACGGCGTCCCTGTGTTGTGCGAGAAGCCGCTCGCGACGAGCCTCGCCGATGCCGACCGGGCAGTAGCCATAGTGTCGAAGAGCGACGTGCCGGTTCAGATCGGATTCAATCGCCGGTTCGATCCCGGTTACCGCAAGGCGCGTGACATGGTCGCGGACGGCAGCGTCGGAATACTCACGCTCGTTGTCGGACAGCATCACGACTTCGAACTTCCAGACGAGGAGTACATAGCAGGTTCGGGTGGCGAGTTTCGAGATCAGCTGAGCCACGACTTCGACATCTTGCGCTTTGTGACGGGCCGGGAGGTCATTCGAGTCCACGCCGCGGGTGCGACAAAGGCATTCGCCTGGTTCGCCAAGTTCGACGACTACGCCCAGACCGCAGTGACCCTCTGGCTAGACGACGGCACCCTCGCCGTGCTCTGCGGCTCGCGTCAAGACGCCGTCGGATACGATGTCCGCATGGAGGTCTTCGGCACGAAGGACTCGATAGCCGTCGGTCTCGGTCCCCGCACTCCCTTGCGATCTGTCGAGGCGGGGGTTCCCCGGCCCACTGATCCTTACACCGAGTGGATACCGCGCTTCGGCCAGACCTACGCCAGGGAGTTGGATGCGTTCCTCGCCATGGTCCGCGAAGGTGAGCCAAACGAGTGCACCGTGCAGGACGCCCGGGCCGCTTCCGTGATCGCCGAGGCTTGCACTGTTTCGGCCCGAGAAGGTCGAATCGTCGCGTTGGAGGAAGTCACATGACGTTTCTGGCTCGAATCGCCAGCGCACCGGTCACCTGGGGAGTGGAAGGGTCTCCGGGATGGGGTTACCTGATGGACCGGGAACGCGTTCTTGCCGAGATGAAGCAGGTTGGCCTGTCCGCCACCGAGCTGGGACCCGACGGCTACCTGCCCGAAGATGTAGACGAGTTGGCTGCTCTTCTTGATCGATTCGGTCAAACGCTCATCGGGGGCTTTGTGCCTGCCGTCTTGTATCGGCCCGAGCTGGCTTCCGAGAATCTCGCTTACGTCGAACGGGTAGCCGCCACCCTGGCCCGTCTGGGTGGTTCGGTGATGGTTCTCGGGCCCGACTCGCATCATCCCGGGTTTGATCGGTCAATCGAGCTGACCGAGGCCGAATGGAACACATTCTTGAGCAATGTCGACCGGGTCATGCAGATTGCCTCAGGGCATGGGCTGAACACCGCACTTCACCCTCACTGGGGCATGGCGGTTGTGCGCCGGGATCACGTCGAGCGTGTGCTCGACCAATCTCGGGTGGATTTGTGCATCGACACCGGCCACCTTGCTCTTGCCGGCGCCGATCCCGTCGACATCGCGAAGGCTGCCATCGGCCGGGTCGCTCATGTTCATCTCAAGGATCTCGATGGAAGCCTGGCTCGACAGGTCCGTTCCGGTGAACTCACATTCCATCAGGCCGTGATCGACGGCCTGTTCGTTCCGTTGGGTGCCGGCAACGTGGACATTGGAGGATTCATCGAAATGCTCGAGTCCCAGCGCTATCAGGGCTGGTATGTCATCGAACAAGATACGGTCCTGGCCGCCGAGCCCCAGCCTGGTGAGGGCCCGATAATTGCCGCCGCTCAGAGCTTCGCTTTCCTGGAAGGTGTCGCAGGTGGCCTTTGAGGTGCTGACGATCGGCCGGGTCAGCGTCGACCTCTATCCGCCCGAAATTGGACTATCACTGCTGGAGATCAAGTCCTTCGACAAGTTCCTGGGCGGGAGCCCGACGAACGTAGCCGTCGCCGCGTCACGTTATGGGCATCGCAGCGCGGTGATCACTCGTGTTGGCGATGACGGGTTCGGTGAGTATGTGCGTGCCGCTCTGCGTCGCTTTGGGGTCGATGACAGGTATGTCGGTACCGACCCTGCGCTCCGCACCCCACTCGTATTCGCCGAGATTCATCCGCCCGATCACTTCCCCCTTCTCTTCTACCGTGAGCCGAAAGCGCCCGACATGAACATCGCAGTTGAGGATCTCGACCTCGACGCGATTCGGAACGCCGACATTTTCTGGACAACCGGCACCGGGTTGTCTGGTGAGCCGAGCCGGTCTGCCACGCTGGCGGCCCTCGAGGAACGCGAACGCAAACAGCACACGATCCACGATCTCGACTACCGAGCGAGCTTCTGGTCTTCGCCCGAAGATGCCGGCAAGTATCAGCGAATCGCCCTGAGCCTGGTTTCGGCGGCGGTGGGCAACCAGGAAGAATGCGCCGTCGCCGTAGGGCCTGGCACGCCGGAGGATCAAGCAGCGCGACTGCTCGATCTGGGACTCGAACTTGCCATCGTCAAGATGGGTCCCGCCGGAGTCCTGATCGCTTGGTCCGATGGCACCGAGCGGGTCGGCCCCCTCGAAATCGACGTCGTCAACGGGTTGGGAGCCGGGGATGCATTCGGTGGTGCGCTCTGTCACGGACTCCGCCTCGGGTGGGACCCCGGTGCGATACTGCATTTCGCCAACGCCGCAGGAGCGTACGTTGCGGCACGACTGGCCTGTGCGGACGCTATGCCAACTGAGCAACAAGTGCGAGAGTTGATCGACGATGTCGCGTAAAGCAACAATATCTGCCGCCAAGTCCATTGAGGAGACCTCACGCCGTGATCTCCGATGAAGCCTTCGATCGTTTGACATACATCCGCTCCGAACAGCCCGAGGCGATTGCTGCGGCAGCAAAAGCGCGTCGCAAGACCAGCGTCGCGGAGGTAGCAAGCGTCGGAGACTTGTTCCTGATCGCGGCCGATCATCCAGCGCGTGCCGCGCTTTCTGTGGGCGAGGACCGACTGGCCATGGCCAATCGTCGATCGCTGCTGGAACGTCTCGCCACTGCGCTCGAGCATCCCCGCGTTGACGGCGTCCTTGCAACCGCAGACGTCATCGAAGACCTGCTGCTTCTCGGCCTTCTCGACGACAAACTCGTCATCGGGTCGATGAACCGGGGTGGGCT
>JAZFTN010000073.1:0-9567 GCA_036446715.1 Acidimicrobiia bacterium
CCTCGTCGGGGTTGACGCCTTTGTGCGGATCCTTCCCGGTCAGCTTCTTTACGAGTTCTTGTACCGCCGGCATCCGTGTTGACCCACCCACCAGCACAATGTGATCGATCTCTTCGACAGGCACGCCACCATCCTTGATCACCTGCTTGAAAGGCCGTCTGGTCCGTTCGAGGAGGTCCTCGGTGAGCTTCTGAAACTCGGAGCGACTCAGCTTCTGCTGGAGGTGGAGGGGGCCGGCATCTGTGGCCGTGATGAACGGCAGGTTCACTTCGGTCTCGGCTACAGTCGAGAGCTCGATCTTGGCCTTCTCGGCAGCTACCTTCAGCCGCTGGAGCGCCATGCGATCCTCGGCGAGGTCGACGCCGTTGTCATTCTTGAAAGTCTCAACGAGCCATTCGATGACCTTGTCATCCCAGTCGTCGCCGCCAAGGCTGGTGTCGCCTGAGGTGGCTTTGACCTCAAAGACTCCGTCACCGATCTCGAGGACCGATACGTCGAAGGTTCCACCACCCAGGTCGAACACGAGGATGGTGTGATCGGTTTCCTTGTCGAGACCGTAGGCCAGGGACGATGCCGTCGGTTCGTTGATGATTCGCAGGACTTCGAGACCCGCGATCTGACCGGCTTCCTTCGTAGCCTGGCGCTGTGCGTCGTTGAAGTAGGCAGGAACGGTGATGACAGCTTCGATGACCGTCTCGCCAAGGTAAGACTCTGCGTCCCGCTTGAGCTTCATCAGAATGCGAGCCGAGATCTCCTGGGAGGTGTACTCCTTGCCGTCGATGTCGATCGACCAGTCGGTGCCCATGTGTCGTTTGATCGAGCGAACCGTGTGATCGGGGTTGGTGATCGCCTGACGTTTGGCGACTTCGCCGACGAGGACCTCTCCGTCCTTGAACGAGACGATGGAAGGGGTTGTGCGGGCGCCCTCGGCGTTGGCGATGATGGCGGGCTCGCCGCCCTCGAGGACGGCAATGACGCTATTCGTGG
This sequence comes from Acidimicrobiia bacterium, assembly GCA_036446715.1. Lineage (GTDB taxonomy): Bacteria > Actinomycetota > Acidimicrobiia > Spongiisociales > ZC4RG35 > SZUA-217. The sequence continues at coordinate 988 of JAZFTN010000073.1, forward strand.
TGCCGAGGTCGATCCCTACAGCGCGTGACATTGTTTACTGGACCTCCGGTTTATTGATTGAGTCATCAGAGATTCTACAACTTGAGTCGGGTATTGTCACATTTAATGTGATAAGTCTCTCCGACCTGGGGTGTTAGCCAGCCAGACTCTTGATGTATTCGACCAAATCCTCGATTTCACCCTCGGTCAGCGAGTCTCCATAATCCGGTGGCATGATGTTGTCGAAGCCGACGACCACCTGGGAGCCAGGGTCGAGAATCGAGTTCGTCAGGTAGACATCGTCAGCGATGACGACTTCGCCCGATTGGAGAGGACGACTCGACCCGGCGACCCCTCTCCAGGTCGGACCCGAGCCCGGAGTGCCGTCGGTCGTGTGACATGCCAGGCATCCGGTGCTGCCGGCGATGATCTCGCCGCGTACCGCGGCGTCTGGGTCCACTGTGATCGGCACTGTCGTGTCGGTGGCTCCCTCGCCGAGGATCTCGCCGCTGAACATGAACAGCGCCGCCCCGAGCCCAACGATGATGCCGAGGGCGAAGACGCCCTCGGCCCAACTTCTCATAGGCCAGAACCGTAGGGCCAAACCAGCTCATGTACGACCCGACGTTGGGCATCTGTCAACGGCACGACATTTAAGAAGTGTCGCCCGCTTGACAATTCCGGCAGTCCCTTTGGCTGACAGCGTTTCAACAGCCGTGACCGAAAGGAGGGCACATGACATATGCAGCTGACGCCAAGCTCCGACCCGCGGCGAGCGCCGATTATTCGGCAGCCTCGAAGTGGAGGAGTCGCGGCATCTCGCTGGCAATGCTCGGGCTGGTGACCACAACGATCGCCTTTTTTGGGAACCTGGCAGCCGTCGGACAATCCGGCGCGGACCAGGCCTCGACCCTTGCATGGACTTTCGGTGTCACGACCACAGGATTCGCCCTGACAAAGACGGCCATAGCGCTCGTGCTTTGGGGGATCATTCTGAAATTGTGGCTCCGCGCAGACTCCATAAAGGCAGTTCTACCCGGTTTGGTTGGAACGCCGGGAGCCGACTCGACTTCCCTGGGTGACATTGACACGCCATACGGCAAAGTCACGGTCGCCAATGAGGCGCCGGGCCCGCTCCCCATCCACAAGATGGCGAAGAAGATGTTCCGACCAATGATTGCCATGGGCCTCATGGCAGTGATGGTTGGACTGATCGTCTCATTCGTGGCCGCGGCGGACGCTCCCAACACGGCCGCCCTGGCCTGGATGCAGGGGCTTCAGTTCCTCGGAGAGGGAATGCTGCTCAGCGGTATCGCCTTCTTGCTCGGAACGATTCTCTGGGCCATTCGCACAGCAGGTGGCGAGGTCCAGGAGACGCTTGGGGTGAAGATATACACGCCGAAGATGTCCGGAACTGCCAAGGCGTTTGTGGCCCTGATGATGCTCGGATTGATGATTTCAATCGCTCAGTTCATCGGCTACATCGTGGTGGCCGGCTCGTCTGATCCGGCATCCGCATTCGCCTGGCTCGGACCATTCCGTGAGGTCGGCCTTGGGCTGATACTCGCCGGAATCGCTCTGGCTCTGGTGACCATTGGAAACGTTCTCGGGTTCCAGTTCTGGCGTATTCAGAACTTGATCAAGAACGGAGAGAGGAGCTGACATGGCTTCAAGTACAACGACATCAAGCGATTTCGCGATCGATGTCAGCAACAAGGGGCTCGGCTATAACAAGCCGCAGCAAATGGGAAGAAAGCTTTGGGCGCCCATGTGGGTCATGGCGATCATGGCATTCCCCATCGCTCTCATACTCGGCATTGTCCGATCAAACGCGATCACCAGCGGAGAGTCTGAGGCGACAATCGCTGCCCTTGGACACACGACGACGGGAGTGATGTTCATCGGATTCACCGCGGTATTCGCGGCGATCTCCTTTGCTATTGCCCGGATCCTCGGAGAGTTCCGTAAGGGTGGCGGCGAGGTCCAAGAGCTTGTGAGCTCAGAGGTTCGCACGCTGAAGATGCCACCGACTGCCAAGATCTTCATCTTGGGGATGGCCATGGGGATGATGACTCTGCTCATCGCCTCGATCATTCACCTGGTGGTGGCGGCCCAGGTGTCTTCGGGATCGCTCAGCCTTGGCGGCGCCGAAACCGCAGCCATCAATCTGGAGGCGGTACGTCGTCTTGGCGTCGCCGTGTATCTGGTCGCAATCACCTTCGGGCTCGCCACCATTATTCAGGTGCTGCGTTTTCAGGCGATTCGGCTTCGCGAGCTGGGTCAGGTCTCCTCCTAAACACCTCCCGCTCCGAACACAAAGGTGGGCTGTCCCTTGGGACAGCCCACCTTTCGCGTTCCCATTGGGAAAGTGAATCGGGGGCCACGATTGTCCGACTCTCGACAGTTGGGCATAAACGACGGACTGCCGACATTTATCTCTAATAGGTTCCCAACGGAGGACACATGGACAACATCGATTTCGCCCTCCTGCTACTGAGGTTGTGGGCGGGCCTCGTGATCATTGCCCACGGCATCAACCATGGTCGGAGTCTCGAGGGCACAGCCAACTGGTTCGCGAAAGTTGGTTTCAAAGCTCCTCACCTGAATGCTTTCATCTCATCTGCGATGGAGATCACCGTGGGGCTTGCCTTGATCGCCGGTCTGCTCACGTCGGTGGCAGCCGCCGGTCTTGCCGCGACGATGTTCGTGGCCTTCTGGTCGATTCACCGGTTTGCCGGCTTCTTTGTGTTTCACCGCCCAGATGAGGGGTACGAGTATGTGGCAACCCTTGCTGCCATAGCCTTTTCCCTGGCGATCATGGGACCCGGCTCGGCTTCGGTGGATGCCGCTCTGGATCTCGACGAGACCCTGTCCGGAGCGATCGGCGCCGGCATCTTCGCCGCCGGGATACTGGCCGCCATCGGCCAACTAGCAACGTTCTGGCGCAAGCCTGACAAGGAGGAAACCAAAGCATGACCTTGAAGCAACTGCCCTCTGGCCTCGCGGAGACGAGAGGCTCACTTCATCAGCTGGCGTTCTTCGCCCTGAGTCCGGCTCGCTACAAGGCGATGGGACGAATGGGGCTCCAAGCCACTCCGGGCGGATTTGGAACACCGGAGTTCGACGGTCGTGTTGCCCGGATCGAAGGTGACCAACTCGTCCATAGCCAGGGGGGCAACGTCGCCACCCAGGCCATCACCACTGTTCGTGAGGCCGCCGAGTTCTTTGGCAATGAATACGAGGCCGAGTGGTTTGCAGACTTTCACGATCCGCTGAAGGCCTCGGATTCGGATGCCCGCCTGACAGTGAGTCTGGAGGCCAGTCTCGCAGTCGGTGACTGGTTCGAGTTCGGGTTTTCCGTGCTCAACGAGTTGAGAACTCATGGTGTTGAAGGAGATGACGTCTCCGAAGTGCAGCTGTGGCCCGAGCATCTCGACCCGGCCACCGAGTTGGGCGACTATGAGAAGGGACATCGGGCGAGTTTCGGGGCCTCACCGGGAGACGGAGCGAATCCGGAGCCTTACCTCTACGTGGCATCCTGGTCTGACATCGACCGATCCAACACCTACTGGAACAGCACGTCGTTCAACGGGTCGAGTCTGGCTTATGCGGAGTTGCTGGCGAGCGATGACCCGCACGGGAAAGCACTCGACTTCCTAGTCGAGGGCTACCGCATCCTCCACGCCGGTTGACACCAGCGACTCGACGAATCCCTCCGCGGCTAGACGTACAAGCCTGATCGTCTCGTCATAGCCCTCGTCGGGCCCACCGTAGGGGTCAGGTATCTCTTCCTCGGCTGAGGTGGTGTCGTACGTTCGGAACAGTCGCATCTTGGCGTGTGCCTCCAGTGTTGGGGCCATCGCCATGAGATCTCTGAGATTGGACCGGTCCATTGCCAGGATCACGTCATGACGATCGAAATCGAGACTGTTCACCTTTCGGGCACGTCCTTGAATTTTGAGGCCGGCTCGTTCCCCTGCGGCAATCGCCTGGCTGTGGGGTGGCTCACCGAGGTTCCAGGACCCGGTCCCCGCAGAGTCGACCTGCACATCGATTCCACGAGCCAGGGCTGCTTCGTTGATCGCCGCTTCTGCCGAAGGGGATCTGCAGATGTTTCCGGCGCAGACGACGAGCACTTTGAACGTCATGTCTGAGCCTCGGTTCTGAGACGCTTCTCGGCGAGGTCCAGATAGTCGGCGTCGGTGTCGAAACCGACGTAGTGCCGTCCCGCGTTGGCTGCCGCCACCGCGGTAGTACCGGAGCCAAGAAACGGGTCGAGTATGAGGTCGCCTGTGTAGGTGTACAACTCGATGAGGCGACGCGGCAGTGCGATTGGGAACGGGGCGGGGTGCCCAACTCTGGTGGCGCTCTCCGGCGGGATTTGCCAGATGTCGATGGTGGCCTCGAGAAACTCCTCGGTTTCGATCGTTGCCTCGTGAGGGAGACCTTCTTCCTCCCGCTTCGCCCGTTTGACTGCTCGATCGAAGCGGCCTTTTGAGGCGATGATCACCCTCTCGGTGACATCCCGGAGAACCGGGTTCTGGGCTGACCGGTACGAACCCCACGCACAACTTCCACCGGCACCTTTGGCCTTTTGCCAGATCACTTCACCCCTGAGAAGCATTCCCAGGTCGTCCTGGAGGATGGAGATGACGTCGGCGGAAAGTGAGCGGTACGGCTTTCGTCCCAGATTGGCAACGTTGATGGCCATGCGGCCACCCGGCTCGAGTTTGTGCAGAGATACCGAAAAGACGTCGTGGAGCATCTCGAGATACTCGACGTAGCTCGATGGGGTGTTCCCGGCGGCCATGTCGGTCTCGTATTCCTTGCCTGCGAAGTAGGGCGGGGATGTGACCAGCAGAGCAACCGAGCGATCGGCAACCTGGCTATCGGTCATGTCTCTTGCGTCGCCGTGAAACAGCCGATCGAGGACGGAGGCCGCTTCGACCCGCTCGTCCCCGGATATGATCGGTGGGCTAAATCGCTCATAGAACGCAGTGGCGTTGTGTGATTCGCGCTTCCCCGACCCAAACTCCGATGTGGCTGTTGCCAGCCGTTGCCTCGCCATCGAGATGAAGTTACTCCTCCGTTGCCGATGTGCCGGGGAATGCGATCGCGACTTCAATGGCACAACACCATGCCTGTCGAGATTCCTGATGATCGCCCACGCCTGACAATCTGGCTTCGCGACGGCTCGGAAGTGCTGCTGAGTCCCCTGAGCGCCGAGGACAGTGGTCTCATCGAGGAGGGTCTCGACCACCTCTCGGTTGAGAGTCGGTACACCCGGTTTGGCCAGGGTCTTGGTCATCTGAGCCACAGTGAATTGGAGTACCTGACCAATGTCGATCAGCGGACCCATGTTGCCTGGGGGGCGGCAGTCGATGGTGAAGTCGCCGGCGTCGGGCGCTATATCTGGATTTCTGGGATTGGTTGTGCCGAGATAGCCGTCACCGTCGTCGACGAGTTTCAGCATCGCGGCTTGGGGACACTGCTGTTTGAGGCCCTTACCGCAATTGCCCGCGTCGACGGCTTGGAGGCGTTCTGTTTCGTGATCGTTCCCGACAACCGACCGGTGAGACAAGCCCTTCAACGATTGGACGTGGAGCTCACCGAGTCGGAAGGTTTTCTCGAAGGCAAACTCGCGGTCGCAGATTTACCCATCGGCGTGTATGACGCCGAGATGATCTCCGTGATGAATCAGGTGCGGAGTTAGCCCCCAGCAGCCTCGTCGAGATCGAGTGACGCCGAGTTGATGCAATATCGCAGACCTGTCGGATTGGGACCGTCTTCGAATACGTGGCCAAGATGCCCGCCGCATTTGGCGCACTTGATCTCCGTGCGAACCATTCCGAAGGTCGCGTCGGCTTTCTCTTCGATGTTGTTGGGGTCGAGGGGCTGAAAGAAACTCGGCCATCCCGATGCGGACTCGAACTTGGTATCACTGGAGAAGAGCTCCTCTCCACACCCGGCGCAGCGATAAGTCCCCTGAGTCTTGGTGTCCCAGTACGCGCCGGTGAAGGCTCTCTCGGTGTCGCCCTGACGCAGCACCTGATACTGATCGGATGTCAGCTTGTCCCGCCAGGCTGCTTCGTTTTCGGGCATCTCACTCATGGGTAGTTCTCATCCCACGAGCATTCAAACCCAAGTGGGCTTCTAATCGATCAACGAAGGCCCCCTGGGCCTCGCTCAGCTTGGTTCTAGCCACGATGGGAGTCATCCATTCAACGCGGTCGATCTCCGGAAAAGAGCGACCATGCATTTGGAACATCCCGGGATCCAGCACGCTGGGGTCAAAGTCACGGGCTACCGCCCATGCCACGACCACCTTGCGAGAACGGAGAACGGTTTCGCCCAAAGACACCCAGTCACCGGTTGGCGCCGGCCAGCCGGTTTCCTCCTCGAACTCCCTGATCGCTGTTTGCCGGTCATCTTCCCCTTTTTCAACCATGCCCTTGACAATCGACCAGGCGCCTTTGTCGCGTCCTGCAAAGAACGGTCCTCCAGGGTGGGCGATCATCACCTCCAGGCCGCTGTTCATTCGATAGGGAAGAAGACCCGCGGATCTCATAGGAGGTGACATTACGCTGGCCGCGTGACCACTCTGGCCGCCTATTCGCCGACCGGCCCGGATCTGGCGTCTTTCGACTCGAAGCTGACTCTTGGACAGGCTGAGCCGTTGGGGGCTGGCGTGAAGAGGGTCACCATGGAACAGTTGGAGCTGGGTGCGAGTGGTTTCTTTGACGGTGAGGACCAATTCAGCACGGCCGTTCACGATTCGAGGAAGGCCATCAAGAAAGTTCGGTCGTTGCTCCGTCTCGTCAAGAGCGAGCTCACCGACAAGGTCTACACGTATGAGGACAAGTCGCTGCGCAATACGGCGCGTCTAACAAGCGAAATCCGATCTTCGGCGGCGGTTGTCGAGGCGGCCCTGGTAGTCGAGGAACTGTACGGACAGATGCTTGCCCAGGGTATGTTCGAAGAGATGATCGCCCGGCTCACACAGCGCCGAGACGTAATCGAGCTTCGTGCTTTGGAGGACCCGAACCTCATCGGAAGGGTGGTCAGGAACATGGAGCGGGCGTATCACAGGTACTCATCCTGGCCCACCGACCCCGATGCTCGAAAGGTCTATGGGCTCGGGATCAGGGACAGGTACGAGTCGATCCAGTCGGGCCTCGAGGAAACCTACGGGCGTGGGCGTACCGAGATGGTTACCGCGTATACCCGACCGACCGTGGTCAATTTCCACCTCTGGCGCAAGCGCGCCAAGTACCTCCGCTATCAGATGGAGTTTCTCGTGCCGCTCTGGCCCGAGGTCGTGGTCGGCATGGCGGTGACCCTCGATCAGCTCGGGCTCTTTCTCGGAGAAGACCACGATCTGGCCGAGCTTCTGATGCTGATCCACGAACGCCCGGACATCTGCCCCAACCCACGGGAGCGCTCTCTCTTTTCGGCTCTGGTAACCCAAAGACGTGCCGAGTTGCAGTTGGCCGCCGAGATACTGGGACGTCGGATCTACGCCGAGAATCCGGATTCTCTCCGCTCTCGTTTTGGCGAATACTGGGAGAGTCGGCAATTGGCGCTCGATCTTCCGCTGGACACCGTCGTCGTCTATTAGGTGTCCCCAAACTGGAGAGCACCGAGTGGAATCATTGCCGCGGATTAGGCGTTGTCCCGAGGGCAGGTTCACCAATCTTTGAGGTTTCAATATGTCTGATCGTGGAAGAGTGCGCACAGAGCGTGGCTATAAGCGTGTCCGGGCGATGCTCGGGGGCGAGGTGGTGGTCGACACCACGTCGCCGTTGTTGGTCTGGGAGGTTCCGTACTACCCGACCTACTACTTTCCTGCTGCCGACGTCAAGACCGAGCTTCTGGTTGAGACCGGTGAGACCCGGCGAAGTCCGAGTCGGGGCGAGGCCACCCAATATCTGGTGAAGGCCGGCAACAGTGAAGGGACCGCCTACTCCTATCTCGATCCAAAGATTCCCGAGCTAGCGGGCCATTACGCCTTGCTCTGGAAGACGATGGATCACTGGTTTGAGGAAGAGGAGGAGGTCTATGTGCACCCGCGCGATCCACACACGCGCCTGGACATCCTTCCTTCGAGTCGCCGGGTGAGAGTTGAGATCGACGGTGTCACCGTCGCCGACTCGACGAACGCGTCTTTCCTATTCGAGACCGGTCTTCCGGTTCGTTATTACTTGCCGAAGACCGATGTGCGGATGGATCTTCTCACTCCAACCGATCTGGCCACAGCTTGCCCGTACAAGGGCACTGCCCGGTATTGGTCGGTAACGGTCGATGGGGAGCCCTTCGACAACGTCGTATGGGGTTACGACGCGCCGCTCCCTGAGTCTCAGAAGGTGGCGGGGCTTGTTGCGTTTTACAACGAGAAGCTGGACATCTACGTCGATGAGGTGCTTCAGGAGCGCCCCAAGACCATGTTCTCGTAGTTGATCAGCGGGGTGACGAGTGTGTTGCACTCGTCACCCCGCACTCGTCTGTCAGTAGTTGGTTGGACCCTTGTCCGAACCGGTGTCGGATGGGCTGGCGTATTTGGCCCACCATTTCTTTGCGGTGTCTATCCCGCCGACACCAAAA
>JAZFTN010000074.1:0-9753 GCA_036446715.1 Acidimicrobiia bacterium
AGTCGGTGCTGGCCTGATAAGCCACGCCCCAACGATCATGTTCGACGAGACGGCCCGGCGGGAACTGAACGACGGCAAAGAGATCAGCCTCGTGCCCGGCATGATTCGGATCCGTGACGAGGTGCTCGACCGGCTCGATGTAGACACCATCGTGATAGTGGACTCACACTGGTTCACGACAGTCGAACATGTCATCTCTGCGCACGAGCACCGGCAGGGGCACATGACTTCTTCTGAGCTGCCAAGGGGGATGGCCGGTATCCCTTACGATTATTCGGGAGATCCCGAGTTCGGCAAGCTCGCAGCCGGCCTCGGGGATGAGTTGGGTACTCCGACTCACGCCTCCGACGACGATTACCTCCCGGTCTATTACGCCACGATCAATCTGGTTCACTACCTTCACAAGAGTGAGCGGGTCGTCTCGGTGTCGGTCGTCCAAACCGGAGAGCCCGAAGACTTCATGACCATGGGGGCGGCGATAGGCGAGGCAGCCAGTCGTCTCGACCGGCGTGTTGTGGTGCTCGCCTCCGGTGGGATGAGCCACACCTTCTGGCGTCTCAGCCAGATTCCCAAGCACGAAGCCTCGGATCCGGTCCACATCATCACTCCCGAGGCGCGGGCGGCCGATGAGCTCCGTCTCCAGTGGATGAGAGCAGGCGACCACCGTCGGATTGTCGACTCGATGGAGGAATACATGCAGTACAACCCTGAAGGGGGTTTCGGACACTTCCTCATGATGCTCGGAGCCATTGGTGGTGCTGATTGCACGGCCGCTGGAGAGTTGTTCTCCGACTACGAGAACGCCACCGGGACGGGTCAGGTCCACGTGTGGTTCGAGCAGCCGGAAAGAGGCTGGACCGCCTAACCGGGTACGAGGCCATGGTCGTGCCAGACTTTGACTGTGGTCGCAATGAGAACATCAAGCGGTCTGGTAGACGATCTCGACCGTCTGGCCTCCGAGCTGGAGACGCAGGATCTGAGATCAGCCGGGCTCACCCCAAGTCGAACCTCCCAAACGCGGGATCGGCTGGTTCGCATCATCAGGGCCTATCTGATCCCACGTCTCACCAACCCTGACGCTCCGCTCTGCGTTGTCTTTGCCGGACCCACCGGGTCCGGCAAATCGACGCTGGTCAACAGTCTTTCCGGGCTGGAGGTGTCGGAGACCGGCCCCATTCGACCAACGACCAAGAACCCTGTGATCCTCGCTTCGGAGAGCGCGCGCCGTCACTTCGAGAATGTCGGGGGTGTCGAATGCGATGTGGTAACCGGGAGCGCGCCGATCCTGAACCACCTTGGCGTTGTTGACACTCCGGACATCGATTCCACCGCTATTGAGCACAGGGTGACGGCGGAGAACCTCATCGACTGCGCCGATATCGTCGTCATGGTCACATCGGCTCTGCGTTATGCCGACCTGGTGCCGTGGGAAGTCTTGAGACGGGCGATGTCACGTGGCACTCCCCTCATCTTTGTCCTCAACCGAGTCACCAGTGGCTCGTCGGGCGCCATCACCGACTTCGCCTCGCGGCTCTCGGAAGAAGGAGTGGAAGGGGACATCATTGTTGTGCCCGAACACTACGTCGAGGTGGGTAAGCACTCCGTTCCCGCCCTTGCCGTCAGAGAACTGGGACGCCGGCTCGTCGGACTGACACGAGACAGGGACCGATATCAGCGTGAGATATTTCAACGCGTGGTCGACTCGACGATCACCCAGATCTCAGAACTGGCCGAACAAATCGAGCGGGACCGTGAATGGGCCGAAGTTGTCGATGCCGGTATTCGGTCTGCCTTCCATGACAAAGCTCATCAACTGGATATGTCGGGCCTGGTCACCGGTCTCGAGATCTCGGAAGCGCCTCCAGGGGGTCGGCTGCGTTCTCGACGCTGGCGGCGCTTCAATCGCGTGCGAAGCGGGGGTCTGGTCGAATTGGAGGCGACTCTTCGCAGCCGGTTGATCACCCTGGTCGAGTCGGATTTACGGGGCATTGTCCTGAGAGAAGGAGAGCCCGGCATCATCGGTGGCACCGTCGAAGATGCCGTGCGTGGCACCCATATGATCACGGCTCAAGCGATCGATGGCTGGCTCGACATGGTACGCGGCGAGGTAGACGAAATACACAAGCGCGACCGCAATTTGGCATTGGCGGTTCTCCTCTCGGCCGCGCTCGATTCGGGGGATCGGCGCGCCATCGAGACCCTGTTCGGGGCCGATGGCGACGTCCTCATCGAGAGACTGCGTCTCGCGCTCTTGGATCGCCTGCAGGTTGTCTATACCCAGACGGCCGGCCATCTCCGCGAGTCGCTTGCTCCTATCTCTTACGAGGGGGAAGAGGATGAGCTGACCGCTCGTCTCACGAGAGTCGTGGCGCGCTCCCGTTTCGCCGATGCATGACACGATTGTCGGTCTTCTCGACAAGGCCGACCTGGCCCTTGCCACCTGTGCCGGCGTAATCGAGGAACAGGATCTCGAGCCGATGGCTCGCTTGGCCCGTGACGCAAGGGCCCGCATCTCCTACCCGGAGGACATGAGTGTTGTCGCCCTAGTGGGAGGAACCGGCTCCGGCAAGTCCAGTCTCGCCAACGCCGTCTGTGACGACGACGTGGCGATGATTGGAGGAGTCCGTCCGACAACGGGAGGGCCACTTGCCATCGTTCATGAGACCCGAGCCGGCGACATCGGCGGATATCTCAGTGGTCTCGGGGTCAGTCACCAGACGGCAGTTCGCATTCCACCATGGCTCTGTCTCATAGACATGCCGGATACCGACAGCGTCGAGATCGAGCATCGTCTCCGGGTTGAACAGCTCTTGCCGCGCCTCGATGTCGTCGTATGGGTCGTAGACCCGGAAAAGTACCGTGATGCTGCGCTGCACGACGGCTATCTCAAGCCTCTCAGCCCGTACTCGAAGCAGTTCGTTTTCGTGCTGAATCAGATCGATCGATTGGCGCCGGCCGTGGTCGAGTCGGTGGTTGTGGATCTGGAGACGGCTCTTCGAGAAGATGGGATCGAGTCTCCCAGGATCGTTACAACCGCGGCCTATCCCGCTTCAGGTCCGCCGCTAGGAGTCAACGACCTTGTCGAGGTTCTCGAGGAGACCGTCAAGAAGGATCGGGTCTTCGACAAGCTCCTCGTCGACCTCGAACTTGGGTCGATAGGACTGCTCGCGGTCACCGGCGGAACGGGGCTCGGCTTCGAATCGCGTGCTAGGACAGTCCTCGAGACGACAGCCCGTATGGTCGTCGACGGACAAACACGATCGGCCATCGACGAGCTGACCCACTTTCTGGAGGTGATTGCCGGCGAATCGGGAAAATTTGCCGGGTCGAAGATTCGCCAGATCGCTGCTTCAGCGCCCATCCATGTTCAGACGGCCGCTGAGAAGGTGAAGACGCCGAGATCTGCCAAGCGCCGACTCCGACCCCGAGGGCGGAGGAGAGAAATTGAGACCTCCGGGACCGACCGGAGAGACACAGTCGGCTCACTGCTCGACGGTCTGGTGATCGACCCGGCCCGCGCCATCCTCACGGCGCGGGCCCGGGCAAACGCGAATCTGACCGACCTTTCCTTAGCGGTGGCGGCGGCCCGTGCATCGGCAGCTCGTTAACCTGGCGATCCGATGGAGCCCTGGGTAGAGAACATAATTCGCACGGGCATCGTTGTTGTTGCGTCGTTCATCGCATATCGGGTAGCGCGTGGCGCCGGTTACAGACTGGTGCGCAGGATGTCAGGCCGGGGTGATGAGAGCGAAGCCAGGGCCGAGACACTGTGGCTGGTTGTGCGCCGCATCATCCAAATCGCCATTGTGTTGACAGCAACTCTGGTGATCTTCGCCGTTTGGGACTTCAGCATCGCGCCGTTCCTGGCGGTTGGCACAGTTCTCGCGGCAGCAGTGGGTTTTGGTGCGCAGGATCTGGTGAAAGATGTCATTGCCGGGTTCTTCATCCTCGTGGAGGATCAATTCCACGTGGGGGACACCATCACCATCGCCGGTGTGACAGGCACAGTCGAAGACATCCAGTTGCGTATCACCGTGTTGCGCGACCATGAGGGAAGAGCCCACTTTGTGCCCAACGGCCAGATAACGGTGACATCCAACTACACCAGCCATTACGCCCAACCTGTTATCGACATCAGTATCTCATACGACTCCGACGTGGACCATGCTCTGGTGGTGCTGAAGGAAGTCCTGGATTCTCTGGCAAGCGACCCCGACTGGAGTTCGCGGATCAAAGGCGAGAGCGAGGTCTTTGGTGTCAACAAACTCGATGATTCCGCGGTAGTGGTGAGAGGAAGGCTCACGACCGTGGCCGAGGAGCGCTGGTCGGTCCGGCGAGAGGCTCTGCGCCGGCTCAAGAAGCGGTTTGATGCCGAGGGAATCACCATTCCTTTCCCCCAACTGACCATTCACAAGCCAGACTGACTCCCGACGACGCGAAACGAATCGGGATGCCAATCGACGGTTGCCTGATCGACCATGCCCAGCGACTCTCCGTCGGCCTGGACGGCTACCGGCGGGTCAGCGGTGACTTCGAGGTTCTCCACCCTTGGCCACACCTCGATGCCTTTGACATTCTCGAGTTCGCGCCCGGTCAAGACGTCGACCGCGATCTGGGGGATCCGATGTCGACGCAGACGCTCCAATACGAGCACGGTCATTGGCGACGGTCGTTGCTTGGACAAGCGGAGGGGCATTTTGCCGAAGTAGGAGTAGACGTCCCGGAACTGAATCAGGGCGGTGGTGACCTCAGCCTCATGACCCTCGCTGGTCACGGTCAGATGGGGTCGTCGAGACGGAAAGGTCCTCACGCCCACTCCTATGGCAGTTCGGGCGTAATGAATCGAACCGAACCGATACTTGCGATAGGGGTCGCTGTCCGCCTTCACCACTACCTCCGCATCCAGCCCGAAACCGCAAGCGAAGATCGCGTAATGAGTCGTTTCCGTGGTTCCCCGATGAAGGGTCATGCGGGCCACACCGACTGTGGCTGTTTCCTCCGAGCGGGCAATCAGTCGTGCCGCCTTTGCCGGTCGGGTGGGGAGATGGAGCAGACGAGCGACGACGTTGGTTGTCCCGGCGGGAATTATCCCGAGTGCCGTTTCGGTTCCGACGAGCCCCTGGCTGACGTGGTGGACCATCCCGTCGCCGCCCATGGCTACGACAATCGATGCTTCTGATGAGGCAGCCTTTGCCGCTGCCGCGGTTGCTTCCGTTGCCGATGACGGCCAGACGGCCTCCACCGGGTGGCTCTTCGAAAGGTGGGACATGACGTCGCGGTGGGAGCCACCGGTGAACTGGGAAGCGACAGGGTTGGCGATCACGACGATGTGGTCCATGGCCGACGCAGGGTACCGTTGTATTCTTCCACCCCGATGGAGAGCAACGACAGCAGTACCCAACCAGCGGAGGAAATGGCCATCTTCGAGGATGGGCCGTCTGAGCCTCTCTTTTCGCTGGTTGCAGGCGAAGGCGACGGCTTCATGCTCGGCGCAGTTGCCGGTGACGCCGCCGGCGGGGCATGGAAACTCGGCTATTCCGCGGTTGCCGAGCAGATAACCGTTCTCTCCTACCAGCTGATCGAGCACCGGCATCTGGACACCGCCCGCGTGATTCAGGTCATGCGCGAGCTAGACGGATCCGAGGAGGGAGACCCGGTGTACAGGGCGGAGACACCGCACTTCAGAGCCTGGCTCGATCGGGCCGCCGCCGGCTCGCCTGTTCCTGAGGAGGAGCCTTCACTCGACGGAGTGGCGCGGACTGTGCCCCTTGGTGTCGCCTTCCGCCGTGACCCTCAGGCAGTGACGAGGGAGGCAATAGAGCTCGGTCGACTTTTCGATCGCGACGCGGGCAGCGTTGCGGCCGGCGTGATCGCCGCGACTGCCGTCGCCGCGTCATGTTTTGGTCAGTCGGGGAGAGATCTGATCATCGGGGTGACAGAGACAGTGATGCCCGTGTTAGCGACTCTCGGCAATGGTCTATACGGGGAGCAACGTCTCGACACTCTCGAGACCGAACTCGGTCGTCTTACCGAAGTAGTGGGGGTTGTCAGCGGAAAAGAAGCAATCGAATTTGTCGGAGGCGATACTGGCGACCCCATCCAGGTCATGCTTGCCGGGCTTCTTCTCGTCGCTCCGGCGACGGACAGGTATCACACCCCCATCGAACAGGCGGCCAAGGTCGGTGGCAGCACTCTGGGCGCCGCGGTCGGGGGGATCATGGGAGCCAGAGTCGGTATTCGAGCCTGGCCTTGGGCATTCGCCAACGACACCTGGTTTGCCGAGATCGGCCGGCGAGTCACCCGCGGGCCCGATGAGGTGAGAGACCTGCCCATCCCCTATGCGGTTGAGCAGCATCTCATCTCGGGGTCGCATCCCGGCTTTCGCTGACGCAGGTTGTATCAGCTAGCGATCAGAAGGTGACGGCCACAGAGATCAGTTCCTCCCTACCCAACAGACCTGCCGCCGCCTGAAGAGCGCGGGGAGCCTCGGAGAGGGGGAACTGGTGAGACACCAGATCGTCGATGCGGGGATCCGTTTCCAACTGCTTCGTCGCCCACTGGTAGCCAACACTGCTGGCACCCATTGCACCCTTCATCGTCAGTTGCTTGGCGACGATCACGTCGGAGAGGAAGTGGAACGCCCGATTGCCTTTGGTAGAGGCAAGGATGACGCGGCCGCCACTGCGGGCGAGGTCGAGTGCGGTGAACACCGCCTCAGGATCATCCGAGGTGACGTCGACCACCACGTCGGGTCTCCTGCCGAGAGCGCCGGCGATTTCCCCGGCGACGTCTGTCTTCTCGGCGTCTATGGCGAGATCCGCGCCAAGCTGTCTTGCCAGTTCGAGCCGGTCCCGATCGTGGGAGAGGCCGGTGATGCCTACCCAGCCGGCGCCGGCGGCCTTGGCGGCTATGAGGCAGGCAAGACCACGCGGGCCGGGCCCGAGGATGAGCAGGTCCTCACCGGGCTGAAGGGCGGGCAGCTCGACCGCCCAGGTGTGTCCGGAAGCCAGGGGATGAACGAATGTGGCGACCTCGGCCGGCACGTCGTCGGTGACCGGGTGGAGACGGGCATTCGGATCCAGGTAGAGAAGCTCGGCCAGCCCGCCCCAGAGCCCGGGCGGTTCCATCGAGGAGATCATTCCGTAGGAGTTGGTGGGCCGACGACTGACACATGTGGCGAGATTCAGCTGGCAGCGACGGCAGCGACCGCAGCGAATACGGGGTTCGACGACCACCCTGGTTCCCACAGAGTAGGGGACGTTGGGTCCCTGGACCGCAACCCGTCCCACCACCTCGTGTCCGGGCACCAGTGGGTAGACGATGTTGCGCGCCTCTCCTTTCCACACCTTGACGTCGGCGCCGGAGAGACTGGTCGCTTCGACGGCCAGCCACCCGCCGTCCTCGATGCCCTGTGTGGGCACCTCGGTCAGAGAAAAATGACGGGGCTCGACGAGCATCATCGCTCTGGCTGAGCTTGCTGGCTGCATCAGAGGCGAGTGTAAGCCTGCGCTAGAGCCTCTCGATCAGACTGGCGATCTGGGTCACTCCGCGCTCGATCTCGTCCTCGCCCACGGCGTAGGAGAACCGGAGGAACCCGGGCGTCCCGAACGACTCGCCTGGCACCAGGGCGACGCCGGCCTCCTCGAGGATGCCCTCGGCGAGAGCCTCCGACGTCGGGAATCTATCGCCGAGAGCCGCGCTGACGTCAGGAAACACGTAGAAGGCACCTTGCGGCTCGACGCACTCGAAACCGGGGATCTCCGAGACCATCGAGTGCATCAGCTTTCTTCTCTGATCGAAGGCAAGACGCATCTCCTCGACTGTGTCCTGAGGCCCGGTCAGGGCCGCCAGGGCCGCATGCTGTGTCACGTTGGCGACATTCGATGTGGCGTGGGATTGGTGTCGTGCTGCGGCGTCGATGATGTCCTGGGGTCCGACCATCCAGCCAACTCTCCAACCCGTCATGGCGTAGCTCTTGGCAACCCCGTTGATGATGACCCAGTTCTCCAGTTTCGGGGTGACGGCGACTATCGACGGCGCTACATCGGTGAAGTACACCAGCCGCTGGTAGATCTCGTCGGTGATGACCCATATCTCGTTGTCCCGGGCCCATTCGCCGATGGCCCGGGCCTCCGTCTCGGAGTAGACGGCGCCGGTGGGGTTGGAAGGAGAGACAAACACCAATGCCGTCGTCCGATCGGTGCGGACCGCCTCGAGGTCGTCGACGCTGACCTTGAACCCGCTGGCTGCGGTGGAGGGGACAGGCACGGTAACCCCGCCGGCGAGTTCCAGACTGGCCGGGTAGGTCACCCAATAAGGGGAGGGGAGTAGTACCTCGTCACCGGGATCGATCAGCGCCGCAAAGGTCTGGAAGACGCCTTGTTTTGCCCCGTTGGTCACCACCACCTCGGAGGCGTCTGCTTGAACCCCCGAATAGCGGGCGGTGTAGTCGGCGACTGCCTCGCGGAGAGGCGCCAGGCCCGGATTGGCCGTGTAGTGATGGTTGGCCGGATCGTGGGCGGCGCGGGATGCCGCGGCGACGATGCTCTCGGGTGTGGCGAAGTCCGGCTCGCCCGCCCCGAAGGAGATGACGTCCCGTCCCTCGGCCCGCAGTTCGCGGGCGCGGCTCGCGATGGCCATCGTGGCGGAGCCGGGCAGTCTGGTCAGACGTTGGGAGACACGTTTGATGATGAGACCAGATTAGGTCTGGTCACGCTCGAATGAGTAAAAACCGGGTTGACCACTCTCAGTGGTCGTCGTAGTGTATGGTCAGTTGCCCAAAAGGAGTCCGTGTGTCGAAGCTGAAGCGATCGTCTGTCTTTCTCATCGTGGTGATGGGTCTGTTGGCCACCTCCGGTATCGCCTTTGCCGGAGATGAGGATTCACATGCCGAAGACACCCAGTTCAGCTTTGGTTATGACGATGAGAATCACATCCTCTCGCTCAACCTCGGCCCCAACTGGGATCCCTATGTGTGTGACTTCGAGAAAGAGGGAGGGCTAGACGTCGAGTACGGCGAGGCCGATGGGGATGGAGTCATTCCGATCGATACGCTCAAGGACGATGGCAAGCCCTGGGAGTTCGATGCGAGAACCGACAATCTTTTAGATAAGGTAGCGGTCGCAACTCCCCCTAAGGCTCCCTACGCGGGTGCGGAGGGTGTCTGTGGGCTGAGTGGTGTCGTGGTTGAGGGGCCAAATGGTCAGGTCAATCATGGTCAATTCATGAAGGCTGCCAAGAGTCTTCTCAGTGGTGATTTCGAGGGCAAGGGCCATGGATGTCTGGTCCGTCATCTGGCCCAGTCCGATATTGGCAAGACCGGGTGGACACTGCCCGATATCACCTTCTTTACGTTCGAGGCGGACTGTGAGCGCGGCAAGAAGAATGGCAACGTCGAGGCCGAGAGCACCGGAGGCGGTCGCCCCGACTCCCCAGGGAAATCCGGGGACGCCCCGGGCAAGAACAAGCCCTAGACGCTAGGCGTCGATCGACTCCACGACCGGCGCATCCTCGGCCGTCATATAGGTGTAGATCCCATAGAGGAGCGCCACTCCCAGGATGGGGGTGAAGATCCTCTTCAGCGTGGAACTCTCCGTGATGAGGCCAACGGCGAAACCGGCGACTCCGATGTTGAGACCCCAGTAGACGATCTTGCCGGCTGCTTCCGAGGCTGCGGTTGCAAGAACCATCAGCCCGAAGACGAGGTTGGTGACCACCATCAAGAAGTTGAGGTGGTCCATCGCCAGGGCGACC
>JAZFTN010000075.1:0-3123 GCA_036446715.1 Acidimicrobiia bacterium
CCTCTTCCGGGTGTTCAAAGAGCGTCTGCTCGAGATCGGGGCTTACAGCGTGTGCAAGTGTGACGCCTGCGTTGAGGTCGGCGATCTCAAGTTGAAGATCGTCGTCCACTCCGGCGAGGCGTTAGTCACCCATGTTGGAGATTTCCCAGCGCTGTCAGGTGTAGATGTGATCACGGTGCATCGTTTAGCCAAGAACTCGGTGCCGGAAGACGAATACGTGCTGCTAACCGAGGCGGCGTACCGGGATCTCGCCCTGCCTCCAGAAGCCGAGGTGCGGGAGGGCAGCGAGGAATACGACACCGGTGTCTTCAAGACCTACATCTTCCTCCCGAACGTTGAAGTCGAGCTGGATGAGGAGGCCATCAGGGCTAGGTTCTCGGAGGACAACGCCGCGGTAAAGATCCTCAGGGACGAGATTTCCCGCGAGTACACCGATGTGGCAGACGACCCCGACCGGGGTTACCACTTCAACGTCGGCCGGGCAGCATTGGCGATGAACGGCTACGAGCAAGAGTGGCTGGAAACGATTCCCGAGTCAGTCATGGCCTCCTTCTCCGGAATGGGCAACCCATTCTTAATGGCCATGCCGGTAGACGGTGAATACGTGGTCGACATCGGCTCCGGGGCGGGCCTCGACTCGCAGATCGCGGCCCGGGCTGTCGGGTCGGCAGGTCATGTTATCGGTGTTGACATGACGGAGGCGATGCTGGACAAGGCGAATGCAGCCAAGGCCGAACTCGGGCTGGATCAGCTTGAGTTCCGTCACGGCTATGCGGAGTCGCTTCCGATATCAGACGGATGGGCGGATCTGGTGATATCGAACGGCGTCGTCAACCTTTCTCCCGACAAGGCCCGCGTTTTCAAGGAAATCTTTCGTGTGCTGCGGCCGGGCGGTCGGATTCAGATCGCAGACATCACAGTCGAGAAGGAGATTCCCGAGGGGGCGAAAAGCAACATCGACTTGTGGACCAACTGAATAGCCGGAGCGCTGCTGGAAGCAGCGCTAGAGGCCACGGTCGTGGCCGCCGGATTCGAGGGGTTCGAGATCACGTGGAAGAAGAACGTGTTCGAGGGAGCCGCCTCGCCGAGCAAAGAAGTCGCCTATTTCGGCACGCAGGGTGTCAACTTCCGCGCCCACAAGCCTGATGCTTAGCTCTCTACGAGCCGCGCTCCGCCCCGCCCATAACGGCTGTGGTCTCTGGGGGTGAACGCAACAGCTGTCGGTGCTTTGGCGCACATGCGATGGGCGACTGTCCGCTCGATGCTCCCGCACAGGATGAGCATGGCGTTCTCCTCGAGACGAACGGAGACCTCGCCGGTGACAGCTTCATCAGTCGATTTTCAGAACTGGCTAAAGCCGATCTACCAATCCGGGTGAATTCGAGGATGACAACCCGAATAGGGTTTTTCGGACCAAGCTGAACCGCTCATAAATGCCGTAACGGCAGGTGTCCTACGCCACTCTCGTCAACAGTCCCTTAGTGGTCCGATGCCGAGCAGAGAACAGTGAGCCGATTGCGTCTGGAGAATGAAGCCGTTAACTCATCGACCGAGCCTTGGTGTGGTGGGCAAGCTAGCTCTGGAGGGAGCGGGCCCTCCGCATGTAGCCGATGTGTCGACGTGTGGCGTAGCGACGTTAGGAGGAAGAAGGATGAGACTCGAAGCGAGTGCAGTGATCGACAGGCCCGTTGAGGAGGTTTTCGCCTTTTCGACTGACATCGGGAATCTTGCCTTGTGGGCGGGACCGGTAACGGAAGCGACCCAGACTTCCGAGGGTTCCCTTGGCGTGGGTACTACATCGACTCGAGTTACTCAGCTCTTGGGTCGCCGGTTCGAATCCGACTACGAGGTCACCGAGTACCAGCCGAACAGTAGGTACGTAGCCAAGACCACCTCGGGGCCTGTTCCCATAGTGGAAACCCTTTCGTTTGAGGGCAGCGACGGTGGCACAAAAGTCACCATCGCGGGTGAGTTGGAGACAACCGGCTTTTTCAAGCTAGCTGAGCCAATCTTGGCCCGTCTAACGAAGAGACAAGTCGAGAATGATGTCGCGACCTTGAAAGACCTGCTGGAAGCCCAGGCGTAAGAGCGAGACCTCACGTTCTTCGGTCCCCGCAGTTCGGAGCCTCGCTCCCGATGCGCGGTGGCGCATATCCGGCTATTATGTAGTGTTTGATTGGCGTTTGAGATCCCGACCAATCAGGAGTCACATCAGCAGGTAGTTGCTGCTCTTGTCGGTCTGACACGTCCTAATTCTTCGGCGGCCTGCTGGGCTAGTCGATATCGAGGATCAAGCCCAGCACGTCTCGGATTTGGGCGAGCGAGGCTGTGCCGACGTTGCCCCGCACTTGCTCAATCCGGCCCACAGAGACCGACCGAATGTGTTGACACTGAGCAGAGGAGGAGGACTCCAGTCCGTTCACCTCATCCGGCTCGATCGGAACCTCCGACCCGAACTCTCGTACGGCCAATGTCAGAGGCACGACTTGGATGACATTCGCTGATTCATCAAGTATCTCTTGGGCAGTGACCACTACCACTGGGTGCCGGAAGCCCGCCTCTCGACCGGCTGGCATTCCGAGATCGAGATCGATGACGTCACCCGAGGTCAACATCGAGCCATTCGACTTCGTCGGGTCTGAGGGGTGTGCTCAGGTCCTTGCCAATGCGCTGCTGCCGGAGGCGGCGGGCAGCAATCGACACTGCTTCTCCAACTGTTGTCCCCAGTTCCTTCGCAAGACGTTTGAGCTCCTCATGAGTTTCCCGGTCGACGCGAACGCTAGTACTTTGCATACAATTTAGTATACGTTAGAGCATGCCTATCTGTCAACACCACCGACTTCTTCACGGCCACTCTTCGTGGTGGTGCTAGCTGAGCTTGGAGCAGGCTTCCCGTATTACCTGGCCCTGTCGATCACTTCCCGGACCTCTGCTTGCCCGAAGCTCTTGGAGCCGTATTCAGATCGGTTGCGTCTCAACACCACCTAGTGGCCCGTCTTACAAATGATTGCCGGGTCTCTCCGGCCCTCGACGCCGCTCGCGGTGTCCTCCGCCTCGACGCACCTACAGGTGCGCCTTCGTTGTGCGTCCTTGCGATTCGAACGCCGATGCCTCGGAGACACC
>JAZFTN010000076.1:0-7615 GCA_036446715.1 Acidimicrobiia bacterium
CGGAGATGGGATTGGCCCGGGGCATCACTTCAGAGCAGTACTCGAACGTGTCTGCCACGATCCGGAGACTTGGTTCGACCGGAAACACACAAGCGCCTCGTGCGAAGAACTCCTTGAGAATGTCGTTCTGAACGATGGGTCGGAGCTTTTCGGGTGGAACGCCCTGCTTCTCGCCGGTCACCTGATAGAGGGCGAGAAAGAGGAAGGCAGGAGCGTTGATCGTGAACGATGTTGACACTTCATCGAGAGGGATCCCGTCGAAAAGGACCTCGAAGTCAGCCAGCGAATCGATCGCGACCCCAACCCTGCCAACCTCCGGGCTCCACTCCTCGTGATCGGAGTCGTAGCCCATCTGGGTGGGAAGGTCGAGGGCTATCGACAGACCGGTAGCACCCTCCTCCTCGTACAACCGTCTATTCCAACCGCTGACCTCGGACACGGTTCCGAACCCGGTATAGGTACGCATGGTCCAGAGCTTGTTCCGGTACATCTCCGGATAGGGGCCCCGGGTCATCGGGTATTCACCCGGATTTCCCAGATCGCGCCGGTAGTCGAGATGGGCGGTGTCATCGGGTCCGTAGACGGTCTTGATGGGGACGCCCGAGGTGGTTTCCACCACCTGCCCCGACTTTGTCGGTTTGACACTCACCGCTATCCGCTCCTTTGCTCGAGCCACCGAGGGGCCGCTCACCCTATATCCCACGTTCCTCCCCCGAAGCGGAATCACGAGCCGGCTGGTGATCGGTCACCTGTTGGCCGGTGGTCGTATCGAGCACCCGTGAGGTCTTTGCATCAGGAGAAATGATGCAAATGACGGGTTGTTTTAGCTGCCCGCCGGTGTGACTCTTGGAACCAACCGAACGGCCGGACGGGACGTGGACCGCGTCCTCGAAATGTGCCGAGTAGGAGTAGGCGGTGACGGCTGATCATCCGTTGATCACGGCGGGAGAAGGGCATACCGAGTTCCTGCTCGGTAACGAGGCGATAGCGCGTGGAGCCATTGAAGCCGGCGTCGGCTTCGCCTGCGGTTATCCGGGCACGCCCTCCACCGAGGTCACAGATACATTCGCCCGATTTGGCCCGCATCTGGGCATCCCATTCGAGTACTCGGTGAACGAAAAGATTGCGCTCGAGATGGCCTTCGCCGCCTCTCTGGCGGGTGCCCGCTCCATCGTGGCCATGAAGCATCTCGGGCTCATGTCCGCCGGTGACCCTCTAACGACGATTCCCTACATCGGGGTCGTTGGGGGTCTGGTGATCGTCAGCGCCGGTGACCCTTCCAGCCACACCAGCCCCAACGAGCAGGACCAGCGCCATCTGGCGGACGCGCTCCACATCCCGATGCTGGACCCACGAACCCCTCAGGAGGCATTGGAGGTGACTCGCTTCGCCTTCGAGCTCTCAGAACGTGCCCGTCTCCCGGTAATCGTGCGCCCCACCACGAGGGTGTGTCACACATCGGCACCGATCACCTTCGGGCCGATCACCAAACGCGAGACGCCAGGTTTCCGCCGCGATCCTGCGCGGTTCCTGCCTCTGCCGCCCAATGCACGCCGGATGAGGGTGGAGATCAAGGACCGGCTGGAGACTGCGGGCCGGATGATGAGCGAGTCGGGTTTCTTTGGACGTCAGGGAGGGGGGCGCACCGCCATTCTCGCATCAGGCGCCCCCACCCCCATCTGCTCGGACCTGATGAGCGAAGAACTCGCCGGACAGGAGATCGTTCTGCTGTCGCTGGCTGTGGTCTATCCATTGCCCGAAGATTGGCTCATCGCTGAACTGCGCCAGTTGGACACAGTTGTCGTAGTGGAAGAATTGTCTCCCTATCTCGAGGATCAAGTACGAGCTCTCTGCTCCCTCCATGGGCTCAATACGAAGATTCTGGGCAAGCGCACCGGCCATCTTCCCTTCGAGGGGGAGTATCGGCCTGAGATCATCCGAACGATGCTCCACGATGTCTTCGGAGTCGGATCACCTGTCTCCCGTCCCGAAGAGCTGCGTCTACTGCCACAGCGGGCGCCAACGCTGTGCGCTTCCTGCCCGCATCGCTCCACCTTTTTCGCAGCACGCTCAGTATTCGGAGACGATGCTCTCTATTTCAACGACATCGGCTGTTACACACTTGGAGTGGCGCCACCGTTGAAGGCCGGCGACGCCCTGCTGTCGATGGGATCGGGTTTCACGCTGGCCGCAGGCGTTGCTCGCACCACCGGCGCACGTACATTGGGTTTCCTGGGCGATTCGACTTTCTTTCATTCGGGTATGCCCGCGCTTTTGAACGCCATCAAAGAAGACGTGAACATGGTGGCGGTCATCATGGACAACGAGGTCACCGCAATGACCGGATTCCAGGAGAGCCCCGGAATCGAGCTTGGGCCGGACGGCCCCCATCGCTCGGTCGACATCGAAGCAATCGTGAGGGCCCTGGGCGCCCGGCATGTGGAGACGATCGACCCCAACGATCTCGCTTCGGCCGTGGCCGCATTTGAGAGGGCAAAACAACGAGATGAGCTCAGCGTAGTGATCTCCCAGCGGGCATGTCCGGTCTTCTTCGACCGAACGGTGGAACACAACGATCTGGTGAGCTCCATGGAGATCAGCACCTACGCGATCGATCATGACCGCTGTCAGCATTGCGGTCGATCGAGCTGCGGTCAGCGCTGCGAGCAGGGAGTTGTCGAAGGGTTCGAACGGGCCATGGCCAGGGCGCGCTCCCTTGAGATCGGTGACGGAGTCGACCGGCCATTGGTCGCTTCCTGTGCCACCGCATGCCCGTTGTATCTGTGCATTCAGGGTTACGCAGCCCACATTGCGGCGGGACGATACGGGGATGCCCTCGAGCTGATCATGAGCGGGCTCCCCCTGCCGGACTCGGTGTGCCGGGTCTGTCATCGGCCCTGTGAGGCCGTGTGTGTCCGGGCCGGCGTCGATGAGCCCGTGGCGATCAACGACCTAAAGCGTTTTGTCATGGACTGGGCGGAGACCCAGGATGAATTCCCCTACCGGCCAAAAGGCGAGGCCGCGAATGGCATGAGTGTGGCGGTCATCGGAGCGGGACCGGCCGGGCTCGCAGCCTCCCATGAACTCGCGATGCGCGGCTACCAAGTCCGGCTCTATGACTCGAACACCGAGCCTGGAGGTCTTCTCCGGTCAGGCGTTCCAGAGTATCGCCTCCCCTCGGAGGTCCTGGATCGCGATATCCAACGCATCCTCGACCTTGGAGTGCAGTTCGAAGGGGAGCGCCGACTCGGCGCCGATCTCAGGCTCAGCGAGCTTGCAGATTCCAACGATGCCGTGCTCGTCGCCATTGGCGGCGGCGGGGACAGTGTCTTGAATCTTCCCGGGGACGGTCCTGAAGTCGTGCCGGCGTTGAGCTACCTGGGCAACGGTCTTGGGCCAGCTCGCCGAGTCCTGGTGGTGGGTGGCGGCAACTCCGCCATCGACTCGGCCCGGACGGCACTTCGCCGCGGTGCCTCCCATGTGGTGATCGTCTCTCTGGAGCGGCGTGATGAAATGCCCGCGATCCAGAGCGAGGTCACTGCCGCCGAGCACGAGGGCGTCGAGATCCGGGACGGTGTTCGGGTGACAGGGTTGGTGTCCAAAGGCGTCGATCTCGAGCGCGTCGAGTCCACGGTTCCCGGGAGCAGAGACCCTGAGACCTATGTGGCGATAGAGGGCTCCCACATCAGGATGGAGATCGATCGGGTCATTGTGGCTATAGGCCAGACCGGCATCGGTTCGAAGGTGGACGATGATGTCGTCCTGGAGTGGTCGGAGGATGTAGACGAGAAGACAGGCAGAACGTCGCACGAGCAGATCTTTGCTGCGGGAGACCTGATCGGCGGCGACCGCACCGTGACAGGGGCGATCGCCGGCGGGTTGCGGGCAGCCTGGGGAATCGACACCCACCTGCGCGGTTCGTCCAAGGCGGACGAGCGCATGCCCCCTCCGCTTGTTCCCGACGGGTCACCTGCCAACCGGGAGGGCGTCACCCGAGTGGATATCGAGAGAAGGCGAGTCCCACCCGAGCTGGAATCCACGACTCCTGTCCTGGGATTCGAGGAGGTGACGGGCACTCTCACAGAACAACAAGCACGGGCGGAGGCGGCCCGCTGCATGATCTGCGGTCTCTGTGGGAATTGCAGCGCGTGCCTGGATCTGTTCGGATGCCCGGCCTTCTACGTCTCCGGCGGTCTGATCGAGATCGACCCCACGCTGTGTGTGGCATGTGGTGTCTGTGCCCAGTTCTGTCCGAACGATGCCATCTACCCCGTGACCTCGGTTCTGGCGATGGGTGGGCCGCAGTGAGCACTACGTGCAATCTCCTCCTGGTCGGTGTCGGCGGCCAGGGCGTTCTGAGCACCGCACGTCTCCTGGGGCGGGCTGCGACCGAAGCCGATCTCGAAGTTCGGGTCGGCCAGATCTACGGACTTTCTCAGCGCGGTGGCAGCGTTGAGGCGACGGTGCGGATCGGTCCTGTCAGCACGGCATTCATCTCCGGCGCAGAGGCCGACGTGGTGCTCGGGCTCGAACCGCTCGAGACCGAGCGCGCCCTTCCTCGAATGTCGGCAAGGACGACGGTGTTGATCAATCGAACACCGATCGTCCCAACCAGCCTGACACTCGATCGAGCGGACTATCCGGATGTCGAGTCGATCGTGGAACATATCGATTCGATCGCCGGAATCGTCCATGTCATCGACGGCGACGCGTTGGCGCGACTGGCAGGAGACCCGCCGCGCCTCACCATGGTCATGCTGGGGGCGCTCGATGGATTGGGAGCTCTGCCGATACCCAGCGATATTCTGGAAACAGCAGTGGAGCGCCATGGCTCGGAACTCGACTCCGGCCGCCGGGGCAGGGCGTTTCGTCGTGGGCGTGAGTTCGGGGAATCAGCTCTCGTTGACATATCGAACAGACAAAGCGATCCCATTGACCACTGAACAGATGCGAGAAGCCGACTCACCTGTTGTTCTCAGCCTCGAGCAAGCGCTGAGCCTGCCCTATGGCACCCTGAGGTTTGTCCACCTTGGATGGAGGGTCATCCGGATCGAATCGACGCCGGTGCCGGGCCGCACCTCCAATGGTGATCCAAACCGCTACATCGGCCATCCGGTGGCGGGGGAGGATCGTCACAGCTACTACGTGGCTCCAAACGTGGGAAAGGAGGCGATCACACTCAACCTGAAGGAGGAGGACGGTCGTCGTGCCCTTCTTCGGATGATCGCGGAGTTGGAGGTCGACGTCTTTTGCACCAACACGATGCCGGCTCGCCACAAGGAGCTGGGCATCGACTATGAGACGCTCCGATCCGCTCGAGAAAACCTCATCTGGTGCTCGATATCAGCCATGGGCATCGACTACCCCGATGTTCCAGGATACGATCCTGTCACGCAAGCCTTGTGCGGTTTCATGGACCTGACGGGCGAGCGTGAAGGCCCACCGATCCAGTGCGGTCCGCCTTTGACCGATCTCAAATCGGGAGACGAGGTGTTCGCTCAGGTGCTGTTGGCCATGCTCGAACGAGAACGCACAGGCCGGGGGAAGCTGATCGATGTCTCCCTCGCCCACTCGGCGGTTTCCTGGTTGCAGACGTTCACCCCATTGCTCGATATGGGAAGCTCTCCGGCCGAGCTTCGCCGCAACGGCAACAAGCACCGTCAATTCATCCCGGTGAATGCCTATCCGACCACCGACGGGTTCATCTACATCGCAATCGGCAGCGACGCTCAATGGAGTCGGCTCATCGCCCGGCCGATGTTCGAGAAACTCGACCAATCACGTTTTCGAACCAACGAAGGCCGCCGATCGGCTCAGGATGATCTCCATGCCGAGATCGGCGAATTGACAAGCCTCCATGACGCCGGGAGTGTGGCCGAGGCTCTGGAAGACGCATCGATTCCGCACTCGCGGATCACGCCCATCGAGGATGTCCCCGGTCTCCCCTTCGTCAAGCAATCCGCCCTGCAAACTGTGGCCCCCGATGGCCGGGTGATTCGCCTGCCTCCACCTGCGGTTCCCGTCTCCCATCTCGAGGCCATCGACAGAACCTTGCCCTTTCCACCGGGCTACGGCGAGCACACCGACGCAGTTCTGACCGAAGCGGGATTCTCTGCCGACGAGCTCGAATCGCTGCGTGCACGAGGAGTGATCGTCTGATGGGCTATGGGTATCACCGTCCTTCGACCCTGGACGAGGCATTTCTTCTTGCAGATGAGATCCCCGATTCCAGGTTTGTCGCCGGTGGCACCGATCTCCTCGTCCAACTGAGAAAAGGCGAGCCTGAGCCGTCGGCGCTCATCTCTCTTCGTGGTTTGAGCGAGTTGAGCAGTGTCGAAACCTCGAAACGGATGAGGATCGGTGCCACAGTGCCGCTCAGTGACGTCGAGGTAAACCCGGCCGTGGCCGACATGTTCCCGGCGTTGGCCGAATCCATAACAAAGCTCGGAAGCCGTCAGATCCGGAATGTGGCGACAGTGGGTGGCAATCTCTGCAACGCGTCCCCCGCTGCCGACACCGCACCTCCTCTGCTGATATACGGAGCGTCGGTCGAGTTGCGCGATGCGCGTGGCACCCGCGAAGTGACAGTGGAGGACTTCCTCCAGGGTCCTGGCCAAACCGCACTGAGATCAGGTGAGATCCTCACAGCCATTCTCCTGGACCCACCTGCCGACGGAACACGTTCGGTTTTTCTCCGCAAAGGGCGGGTGGCGATGGATCTTCCCATATCCAGCGTTGCCGCCCTCGCCGAGCGGGACGGAGCGATCTGGCAGCGGGTAAGACTCGCTGCGGGCGCTGTCGCACCCGTTCCTCTCCGGCTCAGGCATTCGGAGGCGATAGTCGAGGGGACGAATCTCGATGCCGAGATCAGGGCTCGTGCGCGAGAGACGGCCCGAAGCGAGATCTCTCCGATCACCGACCTGCGTTCGACCGAGGACTACCGGCGACACTTGACCGGTGTGCTCGTTGAGCGAGCCCTCGAGTATCTCGCGGGTGAGGTTGGTGATCCGTGACGATCGAGGTTTCCTTCGAGCTCAACGGTTTCGGTGTTGAAGTCGACGTCGAAGCTCATCTTCGACTCCTCGATCTCCTGCGAGATGTCCTGGGTGAGACCGGTACCAAAGAGGCCTGCGGCGAAGGTGAATGCGGCGCCTGCACGGTGCTCGTCGACGGCCGCGCGGTGAACTCGTGTCTTTTCCCGGTCGGTGAGGTCGGCGGTACGGCTGTGACCACCATCGAAGGGCTGACCGCCTCGCATGGTCAGCCTTCATCTATCCAAAAGGCGTTCCTCGACCGTGGAGGTACGCAGTGTGGATTCTGTGCGCCCGGCATGATCATGACCACTGCCGCTCTTCTCACCGAGAACCCACATCCCACCGAGTCGGAGATCCGGCGAGCTCTCACGGGGAACCTCTGTCGTTGCACCGGGTACTACCAGATCGTCGAGGCGATACAGGAGGCTGCTCGGGTAGGCCAGGTGGCCAGGTCGTGACCGGCTACAGCTATATCGGTACCGAGGCCCCCCGTCCGGAGGGGGCGGACAAGCTGGGCGGCAAGGCCCGGTACATCAACGACATATCCCGGCCCGGCATGCTCCATGGCAAGATCAAATTCA
>JAZFTN010000077.1:0-13115 GCA_036446715.1 Acidimicrobiia bacterium
AACGACTCCGTCGGGGGCGTTGAACATGCAGGTGAGGAACCAGAGCGCAGCGTCCGGCGGTCCGGTCTGGTCGTCGTCGACCATGAAGTCGTGCACCACCAGCATCCCGCCGGCCGGCAGCGAGCCATAAGCGAGGTCGAGCAGATCGTTGATGGCGCCATCACTTACAGCACTGAGCAGATACGACATGAGAACAACGTCGTGGCCCTGCGGCCATTCGCCGACGGTGGCGTCTGCCTCGTGGTAGTCGACACGATCGCCTAGGCCCGCCTCGTCGACGAAGCTCCGGGCGATGTGCAACGCGTTAGGAAAATCGAGGATCGTGGCGCGCAGCCCGGGGTTGCGTCGGCACAGCATGATGGTGAAAGCGCCACTGCCGCCGCCGACGTCGAGAAGACGGTCCCGCGACGAGAGATCGGCGTGTTTCGCCAGGACGGCTGCGGGGCCCAGCGAACCGGCATGCTGACCGCGGCTAAAGGTCTCGGCCCGCGCCGCATCACGCATGAGTTCCTCGTACTCGCCCCATACCTCCGAGCCGCCGTCGCCCCGGATCAGCGAGGTGAGGTCGCCGAACGCCGGATAGATGAGCCGGTCTGTCTGGAGCCGGAAGTAGTCGCCGAAATAGTTCGGTCTGCCCGGCACCAGGTAATCGTTGCAGCCCGGGGCGTTCGCGTAGCCATCGGTGTCTTTGATCAGCAACCCCAGGCTGGTGAGCGCGGTGAGCAGCGTCTCGAGCCGGTTGGCTGCCAGGCTCATGTCCTCGGCGAGGGTAGAGAGCGTCTGGGGGCCATCAGAAAGCCGCGCGAAGAGTCCGAGATCGACGGCGGTGAACAGCGCCTTGCTCGCCTTGAAGCCGTAGGCGATCCGCGCGATCTCGCGTACGTCACCAACCGCTGCCACCATGTCCACCCCTGGTTGTCTCCTGCCGGGCCGGCCAGCCCACGACCCGGTGCTGTGAGAGAACTGTAGTGAGCCTCGCCCAATAGGAAGCGGCGGCTCTCGGCTGTTCACGCTGGTGTTCCAAGAGGCACCTATCTTGAATATGGGCCGCCCACAGGTGCCGTTAACGGCGGTCCTCGAAGCGATACACAGTCTGTTGAAACCAGAGACGGCAGGAGAACCCGTCCTGGCCAGTTTCCGCACTGTGGTGTTCACCGACATTGTCGAATCCACCGAATATGTGAGACGGGTCGGTGACAAGGAAGGGAGAGCAACTATCCGAAAGCTGGAGCAGCAGGTCGCATCGTTCGCCACAAACCATGGAGGACGAGTCGTGTGCGGCCGGGAAATGACACCTTTCATGACACCTGAGACTGATTCGAGTCGGTGTAGGTGCTGTAGTCGTCCGTCTTCACTGGAGAGGAGTAGGACCAATACGGGAGATCAGGGGAGTGGGACACGAGGTTTAAGACCTCGCGCGCCAATTACTCGAATACCGGAAGACCGGATTCTGAGGCTTTCCTGGCGGGGCACCCTGAGGGCACCCTGGAACGGAACGGCCATTCAGGGGCTGTTGCACTGAGATGCACCAAGATGACAGGAGTAGCACCGAGATGCTTCCGCTCCGAACCGAAACGACAGGGGCGCCGGGCTAAGGACCTGGTGGGGTTTAACACCCCGTGGAGGTTCGAGTCCTCTCTCCGACACCGCGGACCGGCCAGCCGGTCCGGCATCCAGTGTTCTACAATCACCCCGGCTCAGCGATTCGCTCGATTAGCGCGTTGACTCGAGAAGCGGCTTTCTCGACTGCTGCAATATAGAAGCCGTTTGCGTCGACGAGATTCGACCACATTTCGGGCCACGTCGACTGCACCTCAACGACTGGTGGCCATGCCTGGCGGTCCCGGTGAGTGAACACCTCTACACACGCGGACCGTATCCGCGTCCAGTCGACCCCCGAGAGGAGAAGGTCTTCAACGAGGATCAGGTCCATCAAATCGCCAACACGATCGTTGATCCGCTCCCCGTCCAACCGATCGGTGACGGCATGGAGTTTCTCGGCGATCTGGTAACGGAGACTCAAGCAAGGCACCTCGCCGGGAGGATCGAGGCCGATATTCTCCAGCGAGATTGCTGTAACTAAGTCGAGCTCCGCGTTGAGCGTCGTGACAACCTCGAGGGCGAGAGTAACGAAAGGTTTGCCTTTGTATGTGAGCTTCGCCGCGATCCGGTGGCCGTCCACGTCGTCCCACGGGATCGACAGCTCCTCCGGATCGAGTACACGACCCGAAAACCCACCCCAGCCGGACTCAACGGCGGCAAAGAGCGAGGAGTGCACATCGTCGAGAGCGCCTCGGTACAAGAAGTCAACGTCCCGGGAGACACGGGCCTCTCCTGGAAGTCGTAGCTCCAGCGCCGTGGCGCCTTTGAGGACAAAGCGATGAAGACCGTCTTCGCCTCGAACGCTGTCCAGCATACCGATGAGCACCATCACACCGATGCGGCGGCGGAGCCTCCCGGCCGGGACCGAGGACTCGTCGGCCCACGCGGTGATCCAGCGATTCAATCCCGCCAGGTCTCCGGCAGGTCGTTCCTTGCGGGGGCTCATCTGGCCTGGGCGATTTGCTCGCGGATACGCTGTTCGGTCTGGCGCCCGATGAGGCCTCTCTTCCGCGCGGTCTGGATAGCCTGCTCGATGAACCTACGCGTCGTTCCGGCCTGAGCGGCGTCTATGATCGCTCGCTCTGGGATGACGACAGGGACGTCATCGACGTACTCGATCTCGGTCGGTTCGAGCGCCTGCACCCAGACCCGGTAGGTCTCACCGTGCCTTCGGCGGGGTCGATAGGGGGGTGGCACGGTCACATCGATCTTGACCGGGTTTACATCGGCCAAGGTCCATAGCGCGAGAGCCGTCTCGTGCGAGATCACCCCCCGCCCCTTTGCCCACAGGACGGCGCGCATCAAGTCGTCGTTCTCACGGTGCGGATAGGCGGCGAACCGATAGAGCCCATGCGCCTCATGAGTCAATCGGCCGCGCTGTGCCAACTTCCGGAGCTCCACCGGGGCAACGTCGACCGACGCTGCATCGTCTGTGGTTATGTAGCCATGCTGGGTCGCCGCAATCTCGATGAGCCGATCCGCAATAGTCATACTGCATAACAGTACCAAATTGGTACGGTATTGCGACCGCCTCTGCGTCGCAAGGCAGAACCGTACCAATTCGGTACTCTTCTGCTTAGCACCACAGGATCGCCGGACGTCGGCGTTGGGCTGGCGGGTTCCTACGCCACAAAGAGTTGGCGCTCACTCGACCGGGATCACAGGACCGAGAACGACGTCATGAGCGACGTCAACCGTGTAGTCGGCAACGGGATCGCCTTTCCGACACCAGTCGAGTTCCTCCGTAAGATCTCAGCCGAGAATCAGACGCTCTACAGCACGCAATCGCCCTTCATGGTGGATGTCAAGCATCTTGAAGAGGTACGCACGGTCTATGAGCACGGCGACAGGGGAGCGACGTTGGTGTCCGAAGACGTCTGGCCGCGCGACCCCGATGCACGGCTGCCGTGTCCGGCAGGACCACTGAGCACACTCGTCGATTGAGGTCCAGAATGGCGTTCGCGGCAAAGCTAGATGTGGGCTATCACTTCGCTCATGACCTGGTTGGCGGCCTCGTCGAGGTCGTACCCTTCTGGCCACGCTGCCACCAGAGGTGCCAGATCGTTGCGGAAACCCTGATCCTGTAGCTTCGCGCCCAGATTGTTCTCTGCGAGGCTTCGAGAGTATCCCTCGGGCAAGTGGCAGGGGGAATAGGCCCGTTCGTGTGTACTTTGGGGCGTGTAGATTGCGCCGGTGCAGTCTCCAGAGGTCAAGTTCGCTCGTAGCGGCGATACAAGCATCGCCTACTCGGTTGTCGGTGACGGACCGTTTGACCTCATCTTTGTAGGTGGTTGGGTCCTCTCGTCGCTCGGACATGCCTGGGACGGCCCAGCCGCGGAGTTCTTTGGTGGCCTAAGTTCCTTCTGCCGGCTGATTCTGTTCGATAAACGGGGAACGGGGCTATCTGATCGGGTCAGTGGTATTCCTGATCTTGAGACCCGGATGGACGATGTTCGGGCTGTGATGGACGCCGTCGGTTCCGAGCGGGCAGCTGTCATGGGGTTCTCCGAGGGAGGACCTATGACTCTGCTGTTCTCGGCGACGTATCCGGAGCGGATAGCAGCAATCGTCCTGTTGGGTACCGGGGCGTCACATGTCTGGGCCGATGACTATCCGTGGGCGCCGACAGAAGCCGAATATGAGGAGTTCCTTGCCCGTGCGGAAGCCGAAGTTGGGACACAAGATTGGGTTGACAGCAGGCTCCAGGTGTGGGCGCCGAGCCTTGCAGGCGACGAGACAATCCAAGAGTGGTGGCGCCAGTGGGTGCTGAGCGGGGCCAGTCCCGGCGCTGTGTTGGCGTTGAGTCGGATGAATCAGAGCATCGATGTCCGTCATACTCTCGAGGCGATCCACGCCCCCACGCTCGTCCTTCATCGGACCGCTGATCCCACTTATGTTCTAGACGAGTCACGCTATATCGCTGAAAGGATCGCCGAAGCGGAACTGGTCGAGCTGGACGGGAAGGATCACGGCTTCTTCGTTAACCCGGATCAGATCGTGGTAGAGGTCGAGAGCTTCCTGACAGCCCTCTGGGAACGCGGAGACTGGGACCTCGTCAAGCCAGACCGAGTGTTAGCCACACTCCTCTTTACGGACATCGTTGACTCCACCAAGCAAATGGCAGAACTCGGCGACAGCAGATGGCTTCAAGTCCTAGAGCAGCACAACGCCTATGTGCGTCGCCAACTGACCCGATTCTCAGGTCATGAAGTCAGCACCGCCGGCGACAGCTTCTTTGCTCGATTCGACGGGCCAGCCAGAGCCATCCGATGTGCGGCAACGATCGTTGAAGGTGTCCGCGATCTGGGCTTGGAGGTGAGAGCGGGACTTCACACCGGAGAATGCGAGATTGTCGATAACGACGTGCGCGGCATTGCTGTGAACATTGGCGCCAGGGTGGGCGCAGAGGCACAAGCTGGTGAGGTGCTCGTGTCAAGAACAGTCAAGGACCTCGTCGCAGGGTCTGGTATCGAGTTTGATGACCGCGGCCTAACCGAACTCAAAGGGATACCAGGCGAATGGCAGCTCTACGCAGCCAGGAGCTAACTCGACTCGACTACAACTGCTGGCCCAAGAAGAATCGGATGCGGACACCCGTAAATCGACCACCCAGGACGCACATAACGAGGCACTTATGCATGCTTGAGCAGCCGAACCTCTTATGGGCGATGCCCTGTCCAGGTGGTCGGTCGTATCTTTGGGGACTGTTTTAGACGAATTCGAGGGTCATTGAGACGTTGCGTTCCAGGGTGTCGCCCACCGGCGACGACTGCTCGCAGCGTTCGATCAAATAGTCGATCTGTTCAGAGGTGGCGTCTGGTGCGTCGAGGATCACCTTGTAAGAGATCTGGTCGTATCCAGAACCGGGCTTGTTTTCCAGACCGATGTAGGACTGAACGTTGAAGTGTCCCGATGCTTCCACGCTCAGACTGTTGATTTCGAGACCGATCATGGTGGCGTGCATGGCAACCAGATCAACATCGCAGGCAGCGAGGGCAGCCAATACGAATTGCATCGGGTTCAGTTCTCCACGACCTCCGATATGAGCCTCCTTATCCTCGAACTCGATGCGAGAGGCAGCTTTGCCGTCCCAGTGGGCTACCACTGTCGGCCAACGGTCCGCCTTGGTCGAATCCGCCTCAACTGTGTCCTTAAACGAAAACAGAGTCTCCTGTTTCATGTCATTGACGATGGGCATAGATACACCTCCTACCGCCCGACACTACGCATCGACCGACACCCAAGACGGCCGCACATCAAACGGCATCCATGCGCTGCATATTCCGGTTGTTATGGGCGGGCCTGGTTTGGACGATGGTGCCAGAGATGCTGGGGGCTTTGGGAAAACTTGGCAGAGTATTTGTGGCAGACGGGCGGCACACGAAGGCGGTCGAGCTGCTCGCAACCGTGATCGCTGAACCGGCAAGCGACCGGCGGCTCCTCGCCCAGAGCGACTCGATCAAAGGAACCGCTTCAGCCGAACTCGAGAAACTACAGGACGCGATCGATCCCGAAGAGTATTCGGTGGCACGGGCAGCAGGGTCTTCCAAGGACTATCGAGTGGTGGCCAAAGAGCTGATCAACACCATCAGCACGCGTCCATAATGCCGGCGGTTTCTGGGGGAGGGGGTACACCACCTTTGGCGATAGTTGGATGCCCGTTGCGGCGTAGAGAGTCAGACTGCCGGGTGACAGCACCAGGTCAGGCGGGAATGATCGAGACGACCTCTGCAGGTTCGGTGAAGCCTTTTAGTTCGATGAACCGGCGCTCTGATGTGTCCACACCTGGGGGGATCTGGTCCTCGAGATCGGCGGTGATGAGAATCTGGCCGGGCTGTGCCGCACTACAGATGCGTGCCGCCCTGTGCACCTCCTCGCCAGTCAGCGTGGAGGAGATTTCTGTTACCTCACCTCGGTTGAGCCCGATTCTCACCTGTGGAGCGAAGCCTTCCTCACGACGATGAGTACCAAGCATATTCTGAATCTCAATCGCGCAGGCAACCGCGCGGTCACCCTCGTCGAAAGCCACGAAGAAGCCGTCACCGGTGTTTGCGAACTCATGCCCATCGTGGTTCGCAAAAAGTGATCGTAGAGTTCTGTGGTGCCATCGAAGTAGTGCCTCCCAGGGCTCGTCTCCGATCACGCCGATTAGTGAGGTGGAATCAACGATGTCGGTGAACATCAGGGCGGCCACCCGTCGATC
Source organism: Acidimicrobiia bacterium (assembly GCA_036446715.1). Classification (GTDB taxonomy): domain Bacteria; phylum Actinomycetota; class Acidimicrobiia; order Spongiisociales; family ZC4RG35; genus SZUA-217. Next base: position 6,806 of record JAZFTN010000077.1, read on the forward strand.
GCTAACCGCCGTGTCGGATCTTGTTGCTTCTAGAGCCTCTGTCGCCGCCTGGATGTCGGGCATGGCTCCGAGATCGGTGAAGGCAGTCTTTGCAGCAGTGAATTCGAGCTCGGCCAGGACACCATCGCCCTGTTGCTCGTACGATTCTGCGAGAAGCATCCGCGATTTGGCAGCGAGATAGGGCAAATCGTCCTGCAGACGGATGTCGGTCGCGCTCTTCAGTTTCGCACATGCCGAGACAGGGTCTCCCTCTGTAAGTAGGACTGCTCCCGCTGCGTGCTCGGAATGAGCAATGAGGGCACTCGTTCCGAACTCCGCTGCGATGCCAGACAACTCGGTGGAAGCCTTTTGGGCGGCTTCCAAGTCATCGGCCGCCAGCGCCACCTCCACAACAGTTGGCAGAAGGCGGGCTCTTTTCAGCGGGGCGGTGGTTGCCTCGATGCTTCTACTGATCAACGCCCAGGCGCCAGTGGCGTTACCGCGCACCAATTCGAGGTTGGCCAAACCAGGCTGGGGATCACGCCCCAAGCCGTGGGCTTGGCGGAAGGCATCCTCGGCTTTGTCGTAGTCACCCATGTTGAGGCGGATTTCGCCGATTTCGTACATTGCCTCTCCAGTGAAACTGAGGAACGTGCCCAGTTCCTCTGCGGCCTTGCTGGCCTCTTCTTCAGCTGACGCCCAATCTCCCCGCAGCCTCATGATCTCGGCCCGATGGATGCGACACACGCCTGGGAATCCCGAGTGGTTCCCGGCCCTCTCACACCATCTCTTGGCGGCATCACTCCAGTCACCGGCACGTCGGTAGTCGGCGAGCTGCTCGCAGATATCGATCATGTTGCAGTAGACCCGACCAGTGGTGATCGCGTCGAGCTCGCCTCCCACCGCGGCCACCATGGCCTCATCCATGAGGCCCATCCCTGCTTCGACCTCACCACCCGCCACCGTCACCCGACCCCTGTCGTGAAGGCTCAGCGCCTGCAGATTCCGGTCTCCGTGTTCGACGGCACACTCATAGGCTCTTTGCGAAAGCTCCATCGCCTTTTCAAGATCGTTTTCCGTCTCAAACGCCACCATGCTCATCGTCCGAATCAGCCACCCACTCTCCACCGTGGCGCCCTCAGTACCAAGAAGTTCAGAAGCCCGCTTCAGCCAGCTCCTCCCGAGGGTTCCGGAACTCTTGTGGAAATGGTCTTCCGCGATTTCGAGGGCAAGCATCCCTGCTCTTACCGTGTCGTTTTCAGAGTTGTATGCGGAGTAGGCACGCTCTCTGATGTCTATGCATCGGTCAGGCTGTCCGGTCCACCATGCCGACAGGGCGTAATCCTCCAGTTCGAGCGGACTTAGCTTTTGGGACTCGTCAGCACGATGCCAGGGTTCGTACGCTTCTGCCCAGGGGTTGCGGGCCATGGCATCGCGACCGGATTCGATCAGTTCTGCCGTTGTCACGTCTTCCTCAAAGAAAGCGAATCGAACGCCCAAACCTACTCAGCGAAAACGCTGCCTGCGATGACGATCGCAGTCAACGAAACCTTGATGCGGTATTCAGGGCCCACGCAGCATGGAGAGGAGCATGACGGATGGTTCTAACGCCCGCACCGAGTGCCGTAAATGCGGGGGCATGTGCACCCAAGACCCGGGATCGGTTTCGACCGTCTCGTCGCCAAGCGTCAACTGCAGCCGGCCCTTCACCACCTGTATGACCGCGCCCACAGAGGCGGTGTGCTCGGTCAGTTCCTGGTCGGTGTCGAAAGCGAAGATCACCACCCGGATATTGTCGTCTTTGTAGAGCACCCGGCTCAGAGTGCCCTCAGCGGGGATCTCTACCTCGGCGGCGAGGTCGGTGAACACAGTTGCCAAAGCGCTCATCCGCGTATCCTACGGGCAGTTCACCCCTGACAGTACCGACGTGTCGCACCAGGGACCCCTCTTGGAACTCGGCGACCATGGGATACCCCATCGAACCGCTCTGTGACCCCCATACCCCACGACGACCGGTCGTCGATACTCGCTCTGCTGCAATCGTGGGCCACGGGACAGTGTTTGGCGCCAGTGGTCGGGTTGCTCGAGGGCGCCGAAAGCAACAGGAGAGAGATCATCTACATATGGTCTGAGAACAAGATGAAGACGATTCTGCAGAGAATGGTTCGAAACGGGATCCTCGAACCTGTGCCGAGCACGACTCGATACACGGCCAAATATAGACTCGCTACGCATAAGTCAATCGATCAAGCGGAACGGCAAGCCGAATAGTCGAACGACCGACGTCCGAATGCTGCTGGCCAGGGAACCTCCTGTGACATCCAAGACTCGTTCGGGGAAATCGAGGCCGCGAAATCAGGGCCCCGGATCCTGCGCGGGGCTGGCTCGAGACGGGAGCCGAGGGGGAATGGGCAACGAGGTTGAAGGCGCAGCGCGCGTCCGCGCAATGCGCCAACTCGCGGCATCATGAGCAGGACCGATGCCAACCGGGAGGGGGACGACCACCGGTCGGAACCTGCGATCCGCACCCGTCTGGTCGGCTTGTCGCTGGCGATGGTGGGTCTGTGGTCGGTCGCGGTGCTCGGCCCGTATCTCGAATTGGCAACCGAGCCCGCCTTCGTCGTGGCCCATGGGCTTTCTGCGGCGGGCACAGCCGTATTTGGAGTCGGGTTGGTGGTTGGGCTCCCGCTCCTGGTCGCAGCAGGATGCTGGACGGTTGGTCGTGTCGCCAACACACCGGTCGCGTGGAGCCTGGCCGTGTCGATCCTTGCCGGGCTGGCTGTCACAGGTCTGCTGCGGGAACTGGGATGGTTGTCGCTCGGCCTCGGTGTCACTGCCGGAGTTCTCGTGCATGTTCGGCGCTGGCACCGGACTCTTGCGGTCACGGTCCTGGCGACCCTCGTATCGCTCATCGTCTGGTTCGGCCCCTCCGACGTGGGAACCTATATCAGAGCCGGCGACGCTGGGGCAGCTGCCGCAGCGATCGTGCCGCGTCCAGTGCCCGTGGTGGTCATTGTCTTCGACGAGCTGCCGGTGCACGCCCTGCTCAGCGCCGATCTGACTGTCAATGCCGAACGATTCCCGGCCTTCGCCGACCTCGCCCGGCAATCGACCTTCTTCCGGCTCACCTCGAGCGTGTCGCCACAGACCTCCGACTCGTTACCTGCGCTGCTGTCGGGTGTCGAACCGCATCCCGAACGTGCGGCGGTCGGCGCCAACTACCCGACGTTGATCCTGAGCCTGTTCTCGGGCTCGCACGAGGTGTTCGCATCCGAGGCATTCACCCGACTGTGCGACGGTGAAAACTGTGCCGGAACGGCAGAGCGAAGTGTCGGTGTGGGTCTCCTGATCGAGGACACCGCCGTCTACCTTGCCGACGCTGTGCTTCCGTTCTACGAGAATGACGCAGTCCGGCGCTCGTGGAGCCACTTCCGTTCGGGTTCGAAGGCCAACGGTGCAGCCGGCCAGGATGGTTCCCCCTCGGTTGACATCGTAGCCGGTGGCTGGGACGCGGAGACCGAGGCGGCCCGGCTGCGCGCCCTCTTCGCCACCAAACCGACCGGTGACCGTCCGCCTCTCTACTTTCTCCACTCCATCTTGCCCCACCAGCCCTATGTTTTGACCACGGACGGCACGGTCTACCCACCGATCGAGCTGCCCGGCACCGTGGGAAGCACCTTTTGGCCGGACGACGAACGCGTCCGACTCGTCGGGTGGCAGCGCCTCCAGATGCAGCTGGTCGCCACCGACAAGCTGCTGGGCGAAGCTGTCGAACTGCTGAGAAAAGGCGGCCTGTGGGACGACGCCATCGTCATAGTCACCTCCGACCACGGGCTTACCTTCGAGCCCGGCCCCCAACGTCAGCCCGGCAGCGCGCCACTGGAAGTCACCGCAGTTCCGCTCTTCATCAAAACGCCTGCTGGCACAGAGGTCGGGCTGTCGGATCTCCCAGCCCTCACCATCGACATCGCACCCACGCTGGTGGCACTACAAGGCGGACAACCCGACGCCTTCGCATTCGACGGCGTCGACCTGTACGGAGGTGACATCCCCACGGTTCGCACGGACGCATACCGGTCTGGCGGTCGATTATTCACCCCGGTCCAGGACATCGAAGAACTCCGCCACCTGGTCGCGCTTCGCGCAGAGTGGATCAGCACGGCCAACGGGCCGCCACAGCTCTTCCGAATAGGAGCCTCGGGCTCGCTCGTCGGGGAACTGCCACCGAGGTCACCGTCACCTTTGGAGGGAGCGTCAGCCAGGGTCCCGTCCGACTTCGGGCTTCGGACGCCCGACCGCTCACATCTCGTCGCTGTAATCACCGTTGTCGGCTACGACGGTGACGAGATCCTCGTCGCCGTAAACGACATCATCGCCGGCGTCGGCATTCGAGTAGGCCAGTCCGAGTTCCACGTCGCCCTCGACCCCGGCCTCGTAGCGGACCGCGTCACATCAATACAGATCCTCACCCCTAGCGGGATGCTCATAAGCAGCCGATGATCCGAGGTTGAACTCCGAAACTGTGAAACTGTTCCGAGCACAGGGCTGCACATGACGGCTCAGTGTCCCGCTCGGAAGCGTCTAGAGAAGGTCCTCGGCGTTGTGGAGCCACCTCTCGGCCACTTCGCTTAGACGGCTTGCGTCAGCGGAGTCGGGCATGGAGGGAACATCAACCACGGCTGAGACTCTGGTGCTGGACTCTCCGACCTGTTCGAAACGGAGCCGGGCATAGAACTCTCCGAAGCCATCATCGATGGCCAGTCCAAACAGCTCATCACGTTCGAACTCGATGACCGTCATCGACCCCTCTATGGGTTCGCCAAAATGCGTGTGACGACGGCTGAAGACTGTGCCGATCCCAACAGCTCCGTCCGTTGCCAAACTCAACTGCATTTCCGGATCCCATCTCGGATGGTTCTGAAGATGGTCGTCGGCATAGAAGGTGAACACGTCTGAAATTGGGTGGTTGATCACCTCGGACAGTTCAATCTTCAATACCCCTCCTTGATCGAGGTTCCTGAAGCTAGTCCAGCAACGACGTTCCACGGTGAGTCGTTTTCAACACCGCATGGTCTGTGTTGTGAGCGAGTCCCGGTGGTTGGGGGGGGTCTCCCTAATGATGGGAACGGATTAGATGTTTGCGCGGATCCCCGCCGGGTACGCCTCTTTCGCCATCGAGGTCGTCGCTCTCGGTTGGCTGCTGTTCCGATTGCAGACCAGGAACTGGCGTGACGGTAAGCGACACCCATGTTCCTGACGGAGCCGGGTGGGGGATCGATCTGGTGGCCGACCAGGCCCGCAAGGCGGGTTACTCCCGGCGTGCCGTCTTCCGCCAGCGTCCACACCACTCGGTGGGCCTCGACGACGCACAGGACTCAACGGGTCAACGCGTCTGACGGGCACGGCCAACTGTCTGCTACTGAGTGATTCTCCTCAAGAGGAGTTCGTCGCTCCATCGTGTTTCTCTGTACGCGACCACTCTCCGTGGTGTATGGTCATGGAGCGGCTTGGGAGGCCACAGCGGAGCATGAGTCAACGCGTCTGAATTTCTTCGATCGAGGGGCAGCTCTCGTCGAGCTGGCATTCGCCCTTCCGCTCGTGATGATGCTGATTCTGGGGATGGTCAGCGCCGGAATCGCGTTCAACCATCAGCTCGCTCTGACTCACGCGGCCCGGGAAGGTGGCCGATACGCCGCGACACTTCCCGTCGCTCCTGGGACGATGGACGATTGGCTGGGGGAGATCATCAATCAGGTCATCGATGACGCAACCGGTTCGCTGGACGATGGTGTTCCCGGTCAATACATCTGTGTCGCTTACGTCCATCCCGCGGGTGAGGACGCGACCGACAAAACGACGAAGAGGGTCAAAGACAATTCCGGTCTTGGTCTGGCTGTGACTGGTGAGCAGTGTTTTGTCGACGACGTTCACAACCACAAAGACGCTCAGAGACGGGTCCAGGTTGAGGTGAGACGCGAGACCGACTTCAACGTGCTCTTCTTCTCCTCAACGTTGACCCTTGACTCCCAGGCAGTCAGCCGTTTCGAAGCGGCCGGCGGGTTCGGATGATGCATCGTCCACTCGACCGGATGAAGTCGGACGATGGAGCGGCCCTTGTCCTGATAGCGGTGTCCATGATGTTGATCATCGGCATGGCAGCCCTCGCTGTAGACCTGGGTGCGCTAAGGAGCGATATCCGCGCTGAGCGGCTAGCCGCCGATGCTGCAGTCACCGCTGGTGTCGCTGAGTCCCATCCGACCTCAGGAATCGACGCCGAGCAGGCCTGCGAGGTTGTCTGGGATTATCTGCTTCTCAACCTCGACGACGAGGG
>JAZFTN010000078.1:0-7146 GCA_036446715.1 Acidimicrobiia bacterium
AAGCACATAACCGCGATCGGCAATCGAGAGTGCCATGTTGGCGTTCTGCTCCACCATGAACACCGTCGTCCCGGCCTTGTTGATCTGATCGATGATCTCGAAGTTCTGGGCGACCAAAACCGGGGCGAGACCCATGGAGGGTTCGTCCATCAACAGCACCTTGGGTTTTGCCATCAAAGCTCTTCCCATGGCCACCATTTGCTGCTCACCACCGGACAGCGTCCCGGCTTTCTGGCTGAGACGTTCCTTGACACGAGGGAACAACTCGAAGATGTCCTCGAGGTCCTTTTCGAAGTTCTCGTCGTCTTTGCGAAGATAGGCGCCGATCTCGAGATTCTCTTTGACGGTCATCCTCTTGAAGAGCCGTTTGTTCTCCGGAACCATTGTCACCCCGGCTTTGACTCTGTCGGCGGTGGTCCAGCCCCGGACGTCTTGACCGTTCAGATGGACTGTTCCCTGGCTGGGCTCGACCATGCCGAGGATGGTCTTCAGCGTGGTGGTCTTGCCTGAGGCGTTGCCACCGAGGAGACAGACCATCTCGCCTTCGTAGATCTCCAGGTCGACACCCTTGAGAACGTGTACCGGGCCGTAATGGGTGTCCACACCGCGGAACTCGAGCACCGGAGTGCGGTCGCCGTGCCGGTCACTCATCTGGTTTTCCTGATGTCGGCGGGCCGTCCCAGGTAGGCCTCGATCACATCTTCGTTACGGGAAACGTCCTCATATTTGCCCTCGGCGATCTTCACTCCGTGGTCGAGGACGAGGACTCGGTCTGACACACCCTGGACGACCTTCATGTCGTGCTCAATGACGACGATGGTGAATCCCCTCTCATCCCGCAACCTTCCGATCAAATCCGTCAACTCGATTGTCTCCCGCGGGTTCATACCCGCAGTCGGCTCGTCCAAGAGAAGGACCCTGGGCTCGGTTGCCATGGCACGGGCAATCTCGAGCCGACGCCGGTTGGCATAGGAGAGGGTGAATGCGGGCTCATCGAATCGATATCCCACCAACCGGCTGCCAAAGAACGAGAGCACGTCTTTGGCCTTCTCCTCGATCTCCTTTTCCTCGCGCTTGAATGCCGGTGTCTGAAAGATGGCGCTGAAGATCCCCCTTTGTGTGCGGCAATGCTGGCCGACCTTGACGTTCTCGAGAACCGTCATGTTGGGGAAGAGACGGACATTCTGGAATGTGCGGGCAATGCCTGCCTTCGCGATCCCCGAAGGTGTGTGGCCCCCGATGTTGATGCCGTCGAAGAGAATCTGACCGCCGTCGGGCTCGAACATCCCGGACACGACGTTGAAGAAGGAGGTCTTCCCTGCGCCGTTTGGTCCAATGATCGAGACGATCTCGCCTTTGTCAATCGCAAAGTCCAAGTCCTGAATGGCGCGGACGCCACCAAACGCCTTTTCCAGACCTCGGGTTTCGAGGAGGGCCATCAGTCCTCCCCTTCAAGGTCAGCGGCCTGAGCTTGCTTGTCAAGCCAGGCATCCTGGAGAACTTCCTCCTGATGGAGCTCTTGTTGCCGTCGTTTCGAGGGCAGGATTCCCTCGGGGCGTTTCAGCATCATGTAGACCAGCAGGGCGCCATAGAGAAGCAGCTTGAACTGGCCGAACTCCTGGAGGAGCCCGGGCTGGTTGGGCCCGCCGAGGATACCCACGAGGATCAGTGCGCCGACGGCCACACCGGCGATGTTGCCCATCCCGCCAACGATTACGATGACCAGAATGATGATCGAAGTCACGATCTGAAACGAGCTGGCGAACACCGAGCCCACCTTGGCTGCGAACAGGGCGCCGGCAAAGGAGGCGATGATCGCACCGGTGATGAAAGCCATCAGTTTCGCCTTCACGGTGTCCACGCCAACGGCCTCGGCGACATCCTCATCCTCACGCATGGCGGCCCAGGCCCTCCCCACCCTGGAGTCCTCGATACGCCAGGAGATGTAGGCCGCTATGAAGACGAACGCCATCATTGCGTAGATCATCAGCTCGGGCGTGATGGCGCTGACCTCGGTGCCGGCTACCTGGATTCCCGGGATCTGACGGATCCCCTGAGCACCGCCGAAAAGCGGTGCCAGCCAGTCCGACAGCAGAGTGATCCTGACAATCTCTCCGAACCCGAGGGTGACAATTGCCAGATAGTCGCCCCGCATCCGGAGGACCGGTGTCCCCACCAGGAGGCCGGCGATCGTCGCCACAATCAAAACAAAGGGAAATGCCAGCCACCAGGACCATTCAGGACTGAAGAACGGGGAAAGTGGGGAGGTGAGGATGGCCATCGTGTAGGCGCCTACGGCAAAGAATGCGACATATCCGAGATCAAGCAGACCGGCGTAACCAACAACGACATTGAGCCCCAACGCCATGATCAGGAAGAACCCGACGTTGGTGAACAACTCGTTGAGGATGCCCCCTAGGAATTGCGGAAGGACGATTATCGCAATCCCGATCAGGCCGATGAGGATCATCTGATTGCGTTTGCCGGTGCCCGACGCTGAGGTGGTGAGGCGCTCCCTTATCGAAGTGTCTCTCCCCGAGAGGACGAAGCTAAGCGTTGCAGACAAGACGAACACGACGATTGCCGAGACCACGGTTAGCCCCGAAATCGGGGCATAGAGGAAGTCGGGAATGGCGGGCAGCCAATCGAAGAAGTCGTCTATCACCGCGTCAAACACCGAGGTGATCAAGACGGTTGATATCCCAACAAGCGAGGCCTTGTACAACTTGCGCGGAAGCCAGGCAACGCTTGCACCGATCGCCGCCAACAGACCAGAGGCCACGGGCAGGACGACGAAAGCCGCGCCGGTGCCATACCCCAGGGTTATGAGTTCGACCATCTTGGGGCTCAGATTGGGGAAGGTATCCCGGAGCTGAGGGAAGATCTCGACAATCAGAGCGAAGGAGGCGAGGAAGAAACCTGCCAGGGCGCCGGCTACGACCGCTTTTGCGACGTCTGCACCGGAGAGCGGAGCGACTTCGAGTCCTTCGAGGGCTTCTTGCCTGGTGAAGCGATGACCGGCGAAGACGGGGATCGAGAACAGCACGAGATAGCCCATGGTGAGTACGGGGTCGATGATGAAGCGCTCGTTGAACACGGCGACCATGCCGATGGCCGACACGTAGATCATGGTCAGCCCGGTGATCGAAGCAACTCCTATGACCTCTCGCAAAGACTCCTTCGCAAAAGTGTTTGCCCGGAGGACCGTCGGCGCCGCTACAGACGTCATACCCGGTCGTCCGATCCCAGGCGTTCACCAAATAGGCCGCTGGGTCGGAATACCAGGACGAGCACCAGGGCCATGAAGGCGACAGCGTCCTTGAGTTGGGTGGCACCCTCGATGCCGAGCCCGCCCAGTATGAGCAAAGGTCCGAGCCCTTCGAACAAGCCAAGCAATACGCCGCCCCCCATGGCACCGGCCATGTTTCCGACGCCCCCCAAAACTGCGGCAGTAAAGGCCTTGATTCCAGGGATGAACCCGGTGAGAAAATTCACCGAGCGGAAGAGCAAGGCCCACATGAGCGCCGCTACTCCTGCCATCGCACCACCAATCGCAAACACGGCAACGATGGTCCTATCGACATTGATGCCCATCAACCCGGCAATTTCCTTGTCCTCGGCAACCGCGCGCACAGCACGGCCGGTCTTGGTCTTAGTCACGAAGTACCAGAGTCCGATCATGGCGACGATGGCGATGATGATCACCGTCAGTTGGGTAGTCCGGATCTCGACACCAAAGATGGTGACCGAGCCGGCGAGGATCTCTGGTGGCGGCGGATAGGTGTTGAAACCGGCTCCGAAGAACCCGGCAAAGCTGTATTGGATGAAAAAGGACATTCCGATCGAGGTGATCAGCGGGATCAATCGAGGCGACCCGCGAAGTCGTCGGTAGGCGACCCTCTCGATAATCACAGCAAGGAGTGTTGAAGTGACCATGGCCACCAGGAGAACGAGGAGCAGAGAGAGGATGGGGTTCGAGTCCCAGATTCCGTTCTCGAAGAGCCAGTTGGCTGCGATGAATCCAACCATCGTCCCCGACATGAATACCTCACCGTGGGCGAAGTTGATGAAACCGAGAACGCCGTAGACCATTGAGTACCCCAGCGCCAGGAGACCGTACATGGCGCCTTGGGAGAGGCTCGAGACGAGCAAGTCGCGCCAGCCCTCAGCGGAGATCCCCTCGCCGGCAATGAACTTCTGGATAGATCCGATCAGTCCGACAACGATGATGATGATCGCGGCGATTCGGATTGCCCAGAGGAACAGGTCGACCCAACTGAGTCTGAGGGCTCGGCGCTCTCTCTGGTGTGAGTCCTCTGTTTCGGGCGGTTTCTTGGCGGTAGCAGTCACTAGGGGGTTTCGGGTAGTGGGGCTTTATACCAGCGAGAACCCGGCCACGGGTGGCCGGGTTCTCGCTGTCAGTCGGGAATCGTTGCTCAGATCAGCCGATTTCTCCCTTGAAGGTGAATACCACCGGGAGCTGAGTGGAGTCCGTGATCGAAGAATCCTCGTGGATCACGATCTGGACCCCTTGAGCCCCACAGTCGCCAAACTCGTCACAAGCCAGCTCACCGGTCATACCGGCGCCGGAGAATGATGAGAGGGCGTCTCTTAGAGCCTGGCGGTCGATGAACAGACTTCCGTCGTCCAATTCGACTGCCACCTCGTCGATGGCCGCAAGCAGCATCGCCGTGGCGTCATAGGCATGTGCCCAGAAGGCCGCCGTCGGAGCCTCGCCAAACTCGGCTTCATAGGACTTCAGGAAGTCGTTGGCCGAGATGCCGGTAACTGCATTGGCGTTCTCGCCGAACGCAAGATCCGGACCGGAGAAGTACATCCCCTCGGACTCGGGAATGCCCAGGAAATCTGACACCAGGAGACCATCGGCCCCAACTAGCTGAGTGTTCTCCAATCCCGCAACACCAGCAAACTGCTGGACGACGAAGTCGCCGGCAGGCTGGAAGATCGGGAAATAGGCGGCTTCAGGCGAGCTCTGACCAATTTCGGTCAGAACCGGCGTCATGTCGGTGTCTTCCTTGCCCACACCCACGACCAGGGTGATTGTTCCACCCAGCTCGGTGAAGGCGTCGGCGAATGCCTGGGCGAGACCCTGTGTGTAGGAGTCGCCGTCGTGAATCGCCGCGGCAGTGACCAGACCAAGTTCGTTGAACACGAACTCGGCGACAGCCTTGCCCTGGAACAAGTCGTTGTGGGCGATCCTGTAGTAGCCCGGCTGGTAGTCGATGCCGGGGGTTCCTTCCAGGTCAGAGGTAAGAGCAGGTGAGGTGTTGGATGGGGAAACCATCACCATGCCCGCGCCACTGATCAGTGGAATCGCAGCGACGGCGGCGCCGGAACACGAAGTTCCGATTACGCCCACGATCTGCTCGTCGGCGACGATGGTTTGTGCTGAAGCCTGTCCGCCCTCACCGCTGCAAAGGTCATCGAGACCGACTCCCATGTTCACGTCGAAGCCCTTGATCTGCCCGAAGTCGTTGATGGCCATCTGGGTTGCCCGCTCGTTGGGAATACCCAGGAAGGCGACGGGACCAGAGATCGCCTCCAATGAGCGAATCTCAATGGGGTCGCCAGGAGCAACGGTCACCGCTCCCAATGGACCTGCCTCGGGCGGTCCCGCTGGGGCCTCCGTTGTTTCCGGGGCGTCCGTTGTCTCAGGAGCCTCTGTGGCATCGGTGGTTTCCGGAGCCTCCGTGGTGTCCGTTGTATCGCCGTCCCCACAAGCAGCGAGGATGAGAGCAAGCGCGCCAAGAATGGCAAGCAGCCTCATGACTCTGTTGGATTTCATTGTCTTCCTCCATTTGATAGTGACGTGACCACAGGCCACGTCGATTCAGGGACTCTATACGTGTTCTCAGGTTGAGGTCGAAGCAACGAAGATCGGGCTTCACCCAGTTGGCGCTGGCGTGGCGTACCGTTGACTCATGGCAAGCGACGTCAGAGTCGTAGAGGACGGTCTCGAGCACCGTCCGCCGGTACGGCGCCCAGCTTCGGCATGGGTGTGGTTGGCGACCGGGATTGCGGTTGGTCTCGGCATTGGTGTTCTCCTTTTCATACCAACATCAACGGTCGACGACGAGCTGCTGCCCGTGGCTGCCGCCACGCCGGTGACGACGATAGAAATACCGGCGAGCCCACCAGGGATCACTGACGCCGTTCCCGGATTTCCCGATGCTCTGGTTGTCATTACGGGTGACGATGGCCAGATTCTCCGCCATATTCTCTGGCCGACCGTTCGGGCCAAGGTGATACGAGCAATCCCAGGTGACGACTCCGGAGAAGTGAGTTTCGACGCCTCTGGCACATGGATCGCCTCGGCAACCCATGTACCTGACGCCGAAGGGTTTGTGCTCTCCATGGGGAAGGCATCGTTTCTCACTCCACTTGTGTCCAACGTTGCCAGTTTCTCCTGGCATGACGAGGAATCCGCCCTTCTTTCATTCACGCAACGCCTGGACGGGCAGTGGTTTCTATGGGTTGTTGGGCCGGATCGAAACCCTGACCTGATTGCTCGAGGTTTGAAGGACAGAGGTGACGTAGCCGCGTGGGGCGACTGGGGTTGGGCCCTCCAAACCCAATCGGGAGAGGTCACTCTTCTAACTTCGAGTAGTGAGGTCATCGGGGCTCATGAAGGGATAGCCCTCGACTCCCACCCAACAGGCTGGGTTCTGATCGACAACGATGGGCTGATGCTGGTTTCGACGTCTGGCGTGGTGAGGGTCCTTGACACTCTCGTGGATTCAGTTGGCGGCGCCGTCGCCGGCGAGGTGTCGCCCGACGGGACCAAAGTCGCTGTGGTGGGCAGAGAAGGATTGAACGTACTCCCCGTAGATGGAGAGGGTGAAGTGATCCATACATCCTTCACGACCGAGCCTTCTCAGGTCACGTGGTCGTCTGACTCGAGATTCGTCGTCGTACCGTTGGCGGTTGGCGTCATCTTCATCGACACCGTCGAGTCTGATCGCACCTATGAGGATCTGGCAAGTCATCACATTCGGGCAGTGGCCGTGATACCTCTCACCGGTTCTTAGAGTCACCCGATGCCCAATGTCCATGTCCTCACGTCTGGTCATGTAGGTGAGCGGGTCGCCTCCACCGTCACGCTGATCGAGGCCGAGGGAGCGCTTC
>JAZFTN010000079.1:0-4711 GCA_036446715.1 Acidimicrobiia bacterium
ATGTGCTCACTGCGGGATCGCGCCACGGGCTGTTGCTCCCGAAAATCAGGAAATTCACGAAATTCAGCGCGATGAAGTTGAGCATCAGAGTGGTGATGATCTCGTTGGTGCCCAGATAGACCTTGGGCACCGCAGCGAATCCTGCGTAAAAGGCTCCGCCCACCGCTCCGGCAAGGATCACCAGCGGAAGCGCTACACCTGCCGGCAGCCCTTCGCCAATCCAGATAGCCAGACCGGAAGCGAAGATTGCTCCAAAGAGGAACTGGCCTTCGGCGCCGATGTTCCACACCAGCATCTTGAACGCAACAGCCGCGGCCAACCCGGTGAGAATGAGCGGGGTGGCAGAGATCAGAGTCTCCGAGATCGCTCTGACGTCGCCGAAGGCGGCATCAACCATCTTGGCGTAGACATCTAGCGGGTTCTCCCCGGTGGCAGTCAGGAAGAGGGCACCGAGGAATAGCGCCGCGAGAACCGACAGCACCGGAACCATGATGACCAGACGGAGACTGGCCAGGCCTCGGGGCTCTACTACGAAACGTCTAGCCATCCTCGGCCACCTCGGCGCCACCACCCATGAGGAGGCCCAGTTTCTCCGCGGTGGCTTCCTCTGCGGGCATCTCGCCGACGATCTCGCCAACGAACATGACAACGAGACGGTCGGCCAGCGCCAACAACTCGTCCAGGTCCTCCGAGATCAACAGGACGGCCTTGCCGAGGGACCGCTCGGTCAAGATATGCTGACGAACTGCTTCTGTGGCGCCCACGTCCAACCCCTGTGTTGGCGATCGGGCAATGAAGACCTTGGGATCTTGGGTTATCTCACGAGCGAACAATGCCTTTTGCAGGTTCCCTCCCGACAAGAGCCGTATCGGAAGCCCGGGCCTGACTCCACGAACGTCGTACTTGTCGATCAGCTCTTCGCCGTGTTCCTTGAAGGCGCTTGCGTGGAGGCGTACGCCTTTGGAGAAGGGAGGCCGACGATAGGCTTTCAGCGCCAGGTTCTCCTCGGTTATGAGACCTGGAGCAAGACCCATTCCGAGTCTGTTGCCAGGCACATACGCCATACCCAAGTCGATGCGGTCCCGAACGCTTCTGGTGGTGACATCCTCCCCGTCGAGGAACACCGAGCCTGCAATGGGCTGGCGAAGTCCCACCAAGCCGTGGGCCAACTCCCGCTGGCCGTTGCCGGAAACACCGGCAATACCAAGGACCTCGCCGGCGCGAACATCAAACGAAACACCTTTGACCGCCTCGAGGCCACGATCACCTTGAATTCGGAGATCACGCACCGAGAGCATGGTTTCGCCCGTCACCTCCTCGGCCTCTCGGGTCGAGAGGACAAGGTCTCGGCCCACCATCATTCTCGCCAGATCCTTGGTCTCGGTGTCAGCCGTGTCGACAACGCCGACGCTCTTCCCGCCACGCAAGACCGTGACGCGATCGGAGACCTGTTTGACCTCGTTCAACTTGTGAGAAACGAAGATCACCGATCGACCCTCTGCTGCCATCTGGCGAATTGTCTTGAACAGTTGCTCCGCCTCTGTGGGGGTCAATACCGAGGTCGGTTCGTCGAGGATGAGCACCCGGACTTTGCGATAGAGAAGCTTCAGAATCTCGACGCGCTGTTGTTCCCCGACCGACAACTGCCACACGCGAGCAGCTGCGTCAACGGGCAATCCGTATTGCTCACCCAGATCAAGGGCCTCTCGCTCCAGCTCTTTTTGCGAGATCCGTATGTCGAGGTCTGGATGACCGAGAGCAAGGTTCTCCGCCACGGTGAGGTTCGGCACCAGCCGGAAGTGCTGATAGACCATCCCGATTCCGGCGGCAAGGGCATCCTTTGGTGATTTGAAGACCTGGGGTTCCCCGTCGTAGAAAAAGCTCCCAGAGTCGGGACGGTACAGACCGGCAAGAATGGAGCAGAGGGTCGACTTACCGGCGCCATTCTCCCCCAGCAGCGTGTGCACCTCGCCCCACCTCAAGTCGAAGTCGACCGAATCGTTGGCCTTGACGCCGTAGAAGGACTTGCTGATGTTCTTGAAATCGACCGCCGATGTGCCGCTGTTCACGACGGACGAGTCAGACATCACGCAACCCTACGTGATCGTGCTTGGGCAATGTCGGCGGAAACAAAGAAGGGACCCCGTTTGACCGGAGTCCCTTCGCCTCAAAGCCTGCAGCCGGTCAGCCGGTTGGGCTACCGATGACACCTACTACGAAGAATCTCTCATCCTCGCTGAAGTTGCTCCAGGCCGGCACCTCTTCTCCGTCCTGGTTGACAATCGGATCGGGGAAGACCGCAAAGGAGCCGTCGATGATCGCTGCCGTCCGCTCTTCGATCAGAGTCTTGGTGTCGTCCGATACCGACGGGCCATAGGGGGCCAATCCCACCATGCCGTCGGCCATGTTGCCGTAGTAGGACTCCGAAACCCAGGTCCCATCGATGACCTGCTGAGCGGTCCGGATGTAGAACGGTGCCCAATCCCAGACTGGAGCGGTGAGCCACGCATCAGGAGCGAAATCGATCCTGTCAGTGTTGTATCCGACCCAGAATGCACCTACTTCTTCAGCCGCCTGACCCGGTGCCGGCGAATCCTGATGCATGGCGATCACGTCGGCACCTTTGTTCAGCAAGGTCTTTGCAGCGGTGCTCTCCTTTGGTGGGTCAAACCAGGTCGAGGTCCAAACGACTTCGACAGTTGCGTCCGGGTTGACCTCTCGAACCCCCAACGTGAATGCGTTGATGCCACGCACTACTTCGGCGATCGGGAAAGCGGCCACATAACCGATCTGGTTCGACTCGGTGGCGGCGCCGGCGGCAAGACCGGTCAGATAACGAGCCTCTTCGGCGGCACCAAAGTACTGACCCATGTTCTCTGACGTCAAGAATCCGGTGGCCTGCATGAACACTGTGTCCGGGAAGTTCTCCGCTGCAGCCAGCATCGGATCCCCATAACCAAAAGAGTTTCCGAAGATCAGCTTGTTTCCGTCTGCGGCCAGATCCTCGAACACCCGCTGTGAGTCCGATCCTTCGGGGATGTCCTCCAATATGGTGACAAAGACTGCATCGCCAAACTTTGCCTCTATGGCCTGCGCACCCTGGCCATGGGCCCAGTTCCAACCCAAGTCGGACTCAGGACCGACGAACACGAAGGCGATTTTGAGTACTTCGCCCGCCGGAGCCTCCGTCGTGTCGGGTGCCGGGCCTTCCGTGGTTGCGGTGGTGTCGTCGCCGCCACAGGCGGCCACAACGAGTGTCAGGGCCATCATGAGAGCCGCGACCTGTGGCCATCTCTTCAATTTCATGTTTTCTCTCTCCGTGTTTGTGGATGCCTCAAGGGCCCCGGGTGGAAGAGGCGGCTCGAACTATGACGCATGATTAACAAAATGTCAATCGGCTGTCGAGACGATGGCTCGGGTGGCATTGAGATAGTTGTAAATCGTTATACGGCTCACACCCATGAGGTCGGCTACCTCTTCGACCGCGCCACGGATGAGAAAGGCGCCCCGCTCGTTGAGCATTCGAACCACCTGCTGTTTCTCCTCTCGGGAGAGAGTTGATAGATCTCCCCCGATCTCCCCGGCTATCTGGTGGACCATGCGGGGCACAGCACCTTCGAGAGACCGCAGCCGAATGCCACCGATGACCTCCCCCTCCCACTCGATGGGCATATCGGTCTTTGACAACAACTCGGGAGGGATGGGGTCTGCTCCGACAACCTCGAGCACCGGTCGCAAGGCATCAAAGACAGGATGCCCAAAAGCAGATTCACTTATCGCGACAGGGTTGGTCACCGTTACGGTCACGTGGGAGGCGCCTTCGGAGAGACTGGCATCGAGAACCGCCCCGACCGCACGAACTATTTCGTCTTTGCTGCCCTCGACCTTGGTGCCAAAAGGACCGACCGACACTTCCGCACCACTCGCCCTCGCCGCATCGATTGCCTTGACCACGTGCGGTCCGGGACTTCCCTCATCGAAGGGCTCAATCGTGAACTCGGCGGTTAGGTCAGCCATCGCAGCGAAACTCACACACCGAGCGACTGGTAGGTTTCGGGGCGACGATCCCGGTAGAAGGCCCAATGACGACGGACCTCGCTGACCAGACTCATGTCGAGATCCCGAACGACAACTTCGTCTTGGGTATCGGAGGCCGTGTCCCCAACCACCTGGCCCCTTGGGTCGACAAAGTAGGAGGAGCCGTAGTAGTCCGTATCCTCGAGATTCTCTGTGCCCACCCGGTTGATGGCACCGATGTAGTACTCGTTGGCGACCGCCGCCGCCGGTTGCTCCAACTGCCACAGATACTTTGAATGTCCCCGCGTTGTCGCCGCCGGATTGAAGACGATCTTTGCTCCGGCAAGGCCGAGCGCCCTCCATCCCTCGGGAAAGTGTCGGTCATAACAGATGTACACGCCGATTCGACCGACGGCCGTGTCGAATACGGGATAACCGAGGTTGCCCGGCTTGAAGTAGAACTTCTCCCAGAAGCCTGCGACCTGAGGAATGTGCATCTTGCGGTAGATCCCGAGAAAGTCGCCATCGGCGTCGATCACGGCCGCGGCGTTGTAGAAGGTCCCTTCGTCGACACGTTCGTAGATGGGCACGATCAACACCATCCCCGTTTCCTTGGCGAGAGCGATCATCCGCTGAATGGTCGGGCCGTTCGGAATTTCCTCGGCCTCGTCGTAGTGGCGCGGATCCTGAACCG
>JAZFTN010000080.1:0-5801 GCA_036446715.1 Acidimicrobiia bacterium
GGCCGGCTCTTCTTCGAGAGTGTCAACACCCAAGTAGCGGCGCTGCGCCTCAGCATCGCCATCGAGCTCCGCGGCAGTCATCTCGGCCTCGATGCCTCCTGACACCATGATCAGTTGCCTATCGGCGATCTCTGTCGCCACTCGAAGGTTCTGCTCGACAAGAAGCACAGCATGGCCCTCCTCGACCAGTAGCTGAGATACTTCGACGAGGTTGTCGACGATGGTCGGGGCCAGGCCCTCAGAGGGCTCATCCATGATGATGAGCCGGGCGTTGATGAGCAAGGCCCTCCCTATTGCAAGCATCTGCTGCTCGCCACCGGAAAGTGATGTGCCACTGACGTCCTTGCGTTCCGAGAGACGAGGGAACAGTTCGTAGACCGCAGCGGGTGTCCACCTCTTGCCCTTGGTGTTCTTGGCCAGCATGGCCAGGTGCTCACGGACCGTCAGCGACTGGAATAGCCTTCGACCTTGGGGCACGTAACCAATCCCCTTGGACGCGATCTTGTGGATCTTGCTGCCCGTCAGTTCCTCGCCGAGGAACTTCACCGAACCCGCCCTCGCGGGGACCAGTCCCATGATTGTGTTGCAGAGGGTGGTCTTGCCCATCCCGTTTCGACCGACGATTGCCACCGCTTCCACACCCATCTCGAAACTGATCTCGTGGAGGACAGTGGCGGCGCCGTATCCAGCCACGAGCCCGGAAACTTGGAGAAGTGGTTGGTCAGGCATAACTTCCGGTCCGACCCAAATAGATGTCGTGGACCAATTGATTGGCACGGATATCGTCGGGGGACCCTTCGGCCACCACCACCCCGTCCGCCATAACCACAAGACGTTTGGCGACGTTCAGCGCGACATCCATGTCGTGTTCGATGAGGATGAGTGTCACATCCTCCGAAAGAGAGTTCAGCAGTTCGATGAGCCTCTCCCGCTCGCCACGGGAGAGTCCTGAAGCTGGTTCGTCGAGCATCATCAACGATGGCTTGGTAGACAAAGCCATCCCGACCTCGAGCTGTCTCTGCTCTCCATGTGACAGATCTGCAACCGGAGTGTCGAGTTTGTCCCTCAGCCACACCGACTTGGCGGCGACTGAAGCGTCAGCACGATACTTGGAATCGTTCTTGCGATTGTAGGGACGTAGGCGCCCACCTTCCTTACCCACAACTGCCACGAACAGATTGTCTGCAACCGTGAGCCCTGGGAAGAGGCGTGTCTTCTGGTATGTCCGGGCAACCCCCAGTCCGGGGCGGATGCGAGCGGGCGCTGTGCTCACATCCTCGTCACCGATGAACACAGTGCCCGCGGTCGGAGCGAAGTCACCGGCCACGATATTGAAAAGTGTTGTCTTACCGGCTCCGTTGGGGCCGAGTATTCCGAGGCGTTCGCCTTGCGCGACGTCGAGATCGACGCCACGCAAGGCAAGCACGCCTCCGAAGGCCATTTCGATTCTTCGCAAGCGAAGTATCGGAGCTGTTGTAGACGTTGTCACGTAACTCAGGCCCTATTGCTCATTCGATTAACCCTGTGGTTCTCCGTCCACCACCGGGATCGAGTTGCCGATCCAGCTGATATCGCGGACCTCACAGCTCGGGACCTCACGGCTGGGCATGCCACCCTCCTTGGTGAACGAGCCACCGAAGGACTGATCGACACCTGGGACAATCGCAACGGTTGCGAGGGTCAAGTTCCCCTCGTCATCCGTCACCATCTGGCGCACGTACGAATCGACGATTGCCTGACGGTTGTCGTCAAGTGAGACCGGGCCGTATGGGCCTTCGACCGTCAATCCACCAAGAGCAGCCTGCAGACCAGCTTGGTCATCGGAGATATCTCCACCGACTTGCTCAAGACCCTGGATCAGTGCCTTCGCCGCGACGAAGTAGTTGACCAAGAATCCAGAGTGGGCTTGCGCTCCTGCGGGTGCAAGATTTCCTCCGGGATCAGAGAATTCGGTGTAGTGCTTCGCCAATATGGCCGTGTGCTCTTCGACACCCGGCAGATTGAGGTCAGCAGCAGTGCCGAATCCACCAACGTAGGCACCCTCCATGGAGGGATCGAACTCGCCGAGGATGAACTCGAAGAACAGGTTGCCGATGTGCTGCTCGGGTACGAGCGTTCCATAGGTGTCCTGAAATGCCTTCACAGAACCGAGCGGGTCGCCTCCGACAGCCCAGAAGTAGCCGTCTACTTCATCGGGTGCCGGCAGCTGCGCTGCAAATGACGAGTAGTCCGCGTTGTTCAACGGTGGGAAGGCACGTGTGACGATCTCTCCACCAGCGGCGCAGAACTCGGCGATGAATCCGGAGGCCGACGTCCAGCCGAAGCTGTAGTCATCCATCCAGATCGCAGCCGTGTCCCATCCCAGGACGTTCCTGGCGAAATCGCCAGAACCGGCGTTCCACTGTGCACCATCTCCGTTGTACCGGAAGAAGTTGGGTGCCTGGACATCCAATGTGGTGTCCATGGCGCCGGCGGAGCCGTTGACGAACGTCTGGTTCGGATGGTCTTTGGCGTAGTTGGCAACTGCGACCGACTCGTCACCAGAGAGGGGGCCAATCATCATGTCGGCGCCCAGCTGCTCCATGAGCCTCCTGGTTTCTTCGATCGCCCTGTCGGCAGTGTCATCGGCACAGCCGATGCCAACCAACTCGATAGGTATTCCATTTACGCTGGCGCCGGTGAATCCGGCTACCGGGTCAGTGGGGTCGGTGATCGTCGCACCGGCGAACTCGGCGAAGGCTGCGCCAACGCCTGCGAGGTCTTGAGCATGGAACCCGCCGAAGCCGCCCTCACAATCAGACAGCACGGCGAGGTTGATTACCTCGGTGCCGCCTGCGGGAGCAGCCGTGGTGTCGGTTCCGCCACCCGCCGTGGTGTCCGTGCCGCCGCTGGCCGCTGTCGTGTCCGAACTGTCGTCCGAAGGCGAACAAGCGGCGAGAACGAGGGCAACTACGGCCAAAGGCCACAGATACCTCATCTTCGACCGGCGTGGTTTGGATTTATTCAATTGTCTCCTCCTTTGGGCCATGCGGCCTTTGTTCGTTCTTTTCTTCTAGCCCGGATGCAACCCCGACCAATTCGGGACTTTCCCCCGGATCTTCGGGCCCACGGTCTCTCCGGAAGAGATGACCGATCATGGACCCGATGCCAACCAGGCCATTGGGGGAAACCAAAACTATGACCAAAAAAATGATTCCGATGATCGTGTTGAAACGAGCCTCGCTGAGACCTATGAGGTTGAGTCCAGGAACATCTCGCACATAGTTGTTGACGATGACAAAGAGGAAGGCTCCGATCCAAGCTCCTTCGAGGCGATTGATCCCTCCGATGACGGCGATGATCAGGAGGGCCAAGACTTCGCCGATTCCGATCGTGGCCGGGTCGATCTGACGGTTCCACCAGACGAAGAGAACGCCTGAGAGTGAAGCAATGAAGGCTCCCAAAGTAAATGCCAAAGTCCGATGGAGAGCGACGTTGTAGCCAAGAGCGCTCATTCGCACCGGGTCGTCACGGACACCCTGAAGGGCTAGGCCGAAGGGCGTCCTGACCACGTAACGAAGCAGCACATAGGAAAATACCGATACACCAAGAGCGACGTAATAGAGACGCTCGATGAACTCCTGGGGCTCGCCGATGAATGGAGGCGCCACTATCTGATTGATGCCACCAAATCCGCTGAATGTTGTGACCTGACCGAAGAAGAAGAATCCGATGACGCCAAATGTGAGTGTGATCATCAGGAAATAGAGACTTGTGGAGCGAGAAGAGATGGCACCTAAGACGAAACCGAGTATCACCGTGAAGACGATGCCGATCAGAACTCCGAGCCAGGGGTCGAGGCCGAGGTTGAGACCCTTGCTACCACCCTCGGTCACCGCATTCCCAATGACGAACCCACAGACGCCAAACATCAAAGTCTGTGCCAGCGAGATCATGCCGCCGTAGGCGGCTAGAAATATCAGGCTCGCCGCCGCCACACCAAGCAAGAGCGCCTGGGTAAGAACGAAGCTGACGAAGAAGTCGGATACAAAAACAGGGATAACAATCGCCAACGCCAAGACCACCACAATCAGAACGTTTTGCGTGGTGAGGAGCCTGTTCCCACTTCTGAAGCTAGTGCTCGTAGATGTCATTCCGGTCTCCCGAAAAGACCATAAGGTCGCCAGGCGAGTACGGCAGCCAGCAGGACGAATGTGAAGATTATCGAGAAATTGGTGAACTCCGTGGGGAGATAGGCTGGAGAGAACGCGGTGATGATTCCAAGCAGAAGCGATCCGGCCGCCGCTCCGGTGAGTGATCCCATCCCCCCAACGATCACCACAACGATTGAGTTGAGCAGCCATAGTCCATCGACACCGGTACGGAGGCTGGCGAAAGAGCCCCCCATGACGCCCCCGGCCGCCGCGAGGGCCGAACCGACGAAGAAGGCGAGAGCGAAGACGACTTGCACATTGATGCCTAGCGCTTGGACCATCGAGGTGTCGTCTACTCCGGCGCGGATGACCATCCCGGTCCTGGTCTTCTGCAGCCATACCCAGAGAGCGATACCCACGAGCACACCTGCGAGCAGCATGAAAAGGCGAGATTTGGAGTATCCGAACTCACCGATCATTAAGAAACCGTCCAGGAAGGCCGGCCATTTGATGTCGACCGCCAAGCCCCCGAATGTGGCGATCATCTGGTCTGCCAGAATCACCGAGAGCGCGATTGTTATCAAGGTCTCGCGCATGTCCTGTCCTTGGAACCAGCGGAGGAAGACCTGCTGCATGACCAGTCCAACAAGACCGACAGCGAGGGCGGCGGCGAGCAGGGGAATGAACCACTCGCCCGGACCGACGTCACGAGACGAGAAGTTTCCGGTGGTCCCTACCAGTTTGCGCTGCATTTCGATCGCCAGGTACCCACCTAGAAGGTACAAAGAGCCGTGTGCGAGGTTCACCACACGCATAAGCCCAAAGATCAAAGTGAATCCGGAGGCTACGACGAAGTAGAGGCCGCTAATGGTGAGTGCGTTGAGCAGGGTCTTGACGAAATCCTCCGGACCCTTGACCAGCGGATCTGCCGACGTTCCGGTGGCGAAGAAAAGGATCCAGGCGGCCGAAGCGGCGACAAGAATCACGGCAACCCCCAAAGCGACCTTCTGGCCGTTGGTGCGCTGTGACGATCTCGCCATGATCGTGCCTGCCGTCAATTCAGCCCTCCTATTGCAGCGTTCTGCCCGACATCAAGCCAGGGCAGCGATCACCGAGTCGACAGTGGTGACGGTCGAAACATTCTGAAGCGCGTAGTTGATCGATGCGTTATGCCAATCAGCATCCATCGTTGAGCATCCGTCCTCCGGAACCACCATGTAGAAGCCCTTATCGGCTCCTGTCCGAGCGGTGTGCTCGATCGACATGTTGGTCCAGGCCCCCGTTACGACCACGGTGTCCCGGCCCGTGCCGGCGAGGATGTTCTCCAGGTTGGTCCCCTGCCAGGCGCTCATCCGCATCTTCTCTACGACGTAGTCGCCGTCCTGCGGCTCGAGCCCTTCGGCGGGTGCGGCACCCCAGGAGCCGCGAACCAAAGCACCTTCGGCAACACCCTCGAACAGAGGCGCGTTGAGCTTGAGACCCAGCGCACCCTCTTCCACGATGTACCAAACGTGAATTACGGGTATCCCTCTTTCGCGACACTGTGCCGCAAGACGCTGCACATTGGCCACCACGTTCTGTTCCTTGGCGTGCTCGGGAGCCCCAGACTCGGCAAAGGCCCCACCGTCGATCATGACATCGTTCTGCAGGTCCTGAACCAATAAGGCG
>JAZFTN010000081.1:0-5772 GCA_036446715.1 Acidimicrobiia bacterium
GCCCGTGCAAGGGCCACCCGCTGCTGCTGGCCCCCGGAGAGCTCGTTGGGCATTCGATCACCAAGCCCCGTGAGACCAACTAGTTCCAGAACCTCGCCAACCCGGGTCTCCGCAGTGCTTCGTGGCAGGCCATACGCGACATTTCCCATGACTGTCTTGTGCGGAAAGAGGGCGTAGTCCTGAAAGACCATTCCCACTCGCCGCTTCTCCGGTGGCACAAAGACACCAGGGCCGAGTACCTGACGCCCGTGAATCTCCACGGTGCCAGTTGCTTGCTCGAATCCGGCGATCACCCTGAGCGCCGTTGTCTTTCCACATCCAGAGGGTCCGAGCAGTGTGAGCAGGCTTCCCTCCCAGATGTCGAGGCTGAATTGGTCGAGAGCTACGACTTCGCCATAGCTCTTGGATAGGCTCCGGGCCCGGATAGTGAGTCTGTCAGTCGCCGAGGTCACGATATGTGAGGACCAAGAGTGGCACGATCGATACGGTTAGGAGAGCCAAGCTGGCAGCGCTTGCCCTTGTATAGAAGCCCTCACCGGTGCTGCTCCAGATCCGGATGGCGAGAGTTTCGAAGCCGTTGGGTCGAAGCAGCAGAGTTGCGGGAAGTTCCTTCATCACGGAGAGAAAGACCAGGGCGGCGCCGGCAGCCAAGCCCGGCCTGATAAGCGGCACTGTGACGCGGGCGAGTGTCTGCAACGGTCCCCGGCCCAGCCCCCTTGACGCGTCCTCCAAGGCAGGGCTGACGCGTCTCAATGAATCCTGGACCGTTGACACGGATTGGGCCATGAACATGGCCACGTATGTGAGCACCAGCAAGAGGACTGATTGATATAGCGGCCTGGCCCATGTCAGCGCGAAACCAACGACGGCGATACCGATAGTGATATGGGGAAGGGAATAGACCGCCCAGGTTGCCGACTCGACCGCACCTGAGAGCCTGGCCCTTTTCCACGTCGTGACCATGGCCACCGGTAGGGCTGCAAGGGCTGCCAGTCCGGCGGCTGCAACGGATACACCCATCGACCTCACCGTCTCATCCCAGAAGGTGCCGAGTTCTATACCCGCAGATAGCCCACGGATCAGCCAGAAGAGCAGTACCGAAATAGGGATTACCAGGGAGAGGAATGCGAATGCTGCGAGAAACCCCAGGGACAGACCCCTCGGCCATCCTCGTATTTCCAGCAGCCTGCGCGCCCTTCCGGTCCGCGTCATCGTGTAACCGGCACGAGATCGGCTCCTGCGCTCGATGAACAGGATGGCGAGAGCGAGGACCATCAGCAAGAGGGACAGAGCGGCAGCCGGCCGTCGATCGATTTGCCCTGCATAGAGGGTGAAGATCGCCCGCGTGAAGGTGTCGAATCGGAGCAGTGAGACGGCTCCGAAGTCGCTGATCGTATAGAGGCCGACCATGAGCCCCGCCGACACGAGGGCCGGCCGCAGTTGGGGGAGGGTGATTGTGAAGAAGACGCGGCGCCGGCTCGCGCCGAGACCGGTGGCGGCTTCCTCCGTAGCCGGATCAATGAGTCGCAAGGCAGGCGACACGATCAGGTGAGCCATGGGAGCGAGGAAGACCGATAGGGCCAGCCAGGCGCCGACAAATCCGTAGGGAGTCGGTATCTCGAATCCGAGCCACGATGAGATCAGACCGTTGGGCCCGGTTGCCCCAATGATCGTCAGGGCTGCCATGTAGGAGGGGATTACCAGAGGCAGCGCGGCGAGGATCATCCACACTCTTCTGCCCGGTATGTCGGTTCGAGTCGTGAGCCAGGCTGTGGTCGTTCCAAGGGTGAGGGCCGTGACTGTCACGGCCGAGGTCAAGCCCACCGTGGCGACGAACAGTTCAAACAGACGGCCGACGGGCAACGTTGTTCCGGTGCCCTTCGTGAGAACCTGCCATCCCAGGCTTATCGGGGGGATCAGTGCCGGGAGCAGAACGATCGCCGTTGCCGTCCACCATCCGCGGCTGGACCTGTTGCGCCGGCCGGGGCTTGGCGCGGTTTCGACCGGGGCGGTGAGTGGCCCGGCAGTCATGATCTAGCGGTCATGCACTAGACGAGTCCGGCCTCGGACACGAGCCGCGTCGCGTCGTCGAGGACGTCGGCAAGTTGAGAAAGGTCGATGTCAGGCGTGTTGAGGTCCTCGAGTGCCGGTAGGCCTTCGGCGGGCTGCACACCGGGGATGAGGGGAAACTCGAAGGTTTCGGTTGCGAAATAGGTCTGGGCCGTTTCTGAGAGTAGGAATTCGACGAATTGACGGGCTGCCTCCGGTACGTCGGTCCCCGAGAGTATGCCTGCACCTGCCGGCATCACGAGGGTTCCGACGTCGCCGGCGGGGATAAACCAGTTCTCCGAGCTGTTGCCTTCGCCTTCTGCCCGCAACCGCAGCAGGTAGTAATGGTTGACGAGCCCGCCTTCGATCTCCCCCGCATCGGCAGCCGCGACGATTGGCGTGTTCTTGGGATAGTCCTGAGGGTCATTGGCGGCGAGCGACTTGAGCCATCGGAGGGTTCCTTCCTCTCCTCGCTCCAGGATCATGGCGGACACGAACGCCAGGAACGACCCGTTGGTCGGGGCCACTCCGACCTCTCCGAACCAGCTCGGGTCGGTCACGTCATCAATGGTCTGGGGCAGGTCATTGGAGGTGCCGGTGTTGTAGATGAAGGTGCGAACACGACCGGAGGTTCCCACCCATCGCCCGTTTCGATCGGCGAATCTGGTGTCAACCGAATTCAGTACCGATTGGGGAAGCTCGGTGAGCAGGCCGGCGACCGAGCCGAGAGAAGCAGGGTCCTGAGCAAAGAAGACATCGGCTTCTGTGGAGTCACCCTCCTGGAGAAGGGTGGCGGCGAGGTCGGTCGATCCGGCGTAGCGAACTTCGACCTCGATACCCGTGGACTCGGTGAATTGGTCGATCAGCGGCTGAACCAACTCCTCGCTTCGCCCTGAGTAGACGATGAGCAGATCGCCGGACCCGCCCGAACCGCATGCGGTGATAACCATGGCGCCAACGACGACGGCTATTGCCCACCTCATCTCGATCCTTTCTAGATCGTTAGGTACCTAACGATCTAGAAATGTATTACCACTACGCCGGTAGTGCAAACGGCTATCTGCTTAGGATTTGAGGGTGCGACCGGTGACAGTCCAGTTTCTCAAGAACCCCGACATCCTTCATTGGCGGTTTGAGGCGTGGTTTCTCGGGGAAGACGAATACGGCTCCTGGATAGCCGTTCCCGCTGGAACCAAACGTTGGAAGGGCAAGGAGTCGGTCCGACCAACTGGAGAGGATGCGGTCTTCTGTGCCCCCAATGACGGCTGGTGGCATCTCCACTACAACGGGGGTGCGACCCAGTTCTCCCACTTTGTCGACATCGTCACCCCACCGGTGTGGGTATCGGAGAATCGTTACGAGATGATCGATCTCGATCTTGACGTCATCGTCCAGCGTGACGGAACCGTGGAGATCGATGACGAGGATGAGTTCCAGATCCATCAGATCAAGTATGGATACACCAAGGAGATGATCCTTCGGGCGGAGGCGGAGACCGAGCGGATTGTCGGAGAACTGGAGAATCGCAAAGAGCCATTCTTCGAAGTGGCCGATGTGTGGCTGTCGCTGGTGAGCTAACCCAGGAACTCCTCCAGCAAAGTGTTGTATTTCTCAGCTTCGTTGAGATATGGGAAGTGACCTACATCGTCCAGTGACACCGTCTCGGCTCCGGGGTAGGCCTCGATCAGCAGCTTCCTCAGCTCGGCAGAAACAAGAGGGTCGTTCTTAGCCTCGATCAACATCAACGGTATGGAGGTCGGGTCGGGGGTATCAAATGAGTCGAGCACACAGGCGTATCTGGCTATGAACTGATCCTTGGACATCCGCCCTTTGGACTGATCCGCGAGATACGCCCGCACTAGCGGAGACCCACCCGCAGCAGGGACGATCTTCTTGTCGGCGTCCTCGCGGAGACGTGACATGAGATCTCCGGCCGTCATCGCCCTGACAGCCTCGAACGACCCCGAGTGCTCACGGGCTATTTGATCGTTTGGGGGAAAGGTGTTGGCGAAAACGGCACGTTCGACGCGATCGGGATGGTTGGCAACCAAATACTGGGCGATGTATCCGCCGAGAGAGCTGCCGACCACCGACACTCTCTCCACCTCGACCGAATCGAGGAGTCCCATCAATTGCCTGGTGAGCGGTTCCAGAGATGGAATCGGTGGATATGTCACCGCCAGGACCCGTCTGTTGGTGCCAAGCGCAAGAAGCTGCTGAAACCAGATGTCGTAGCCCCCGGCCATTCCGTGGAGAAACAGAGTGGTCGGTCCGTCTCCAAGGTCGACGTACTCCCACTCCGCTCCCGCATCGGTGTCGATATGAACCCGTCGACCCTGGCGGATTCGGTCCAGGTCGTCAGCCAGCTTGGGGTTCACGTCGGAGTAGAGATGTCCCACCACCGTGACCCTAGAACGGCCGGAGTCGCTCAACCTACGAGCAGAGGGATCTCCACTTCGGCCGTCGACAATCCGCCGTGATAACAACGAAGTCTCTTGTCGAAGCCCTTGGGGATCAGGGCCCGATCGTCGGGCGCCAACAACACGCGCTCGCCAAGCCGGGACAGGGCCTCGGAAGTCGGGTCCGGTCCGATCAGCGAGGCGCCGTCGACGAGAGATCCGCCCGTCATTTCGGCCAGGTCGCTCATCAGTTCTTTGTCACCCCACAGATGCAACCCCCGGGTGTCTCCGCCAAATCGAAGTTCGTCGAAGCGTGGGTCGCGAATCAGCTGCTTCTGGTCGTCGCTGAACTCGACAAGGCCATGGTCGGCCGTTCCGATCAGTGCCACTCCCGGCGGAAGCCGCGAAACGAGTCCTTCCCACACATCCACGACCACTTTCATGGCCTCGGCGAACTCCTCGGATGCGAGTCCGAACACGTGGCCTGCGAAATCAACGTGCGGTACGTAAGTGAAAATCAGACGTCGTGGCTCGGAGGCGAGTTGGACCGTTGCCTTCACGAGGTCCTCGACGTCCCAGGCACCCTCGAATCTGGCCCCCCGGTAGAGGACCCGGGAAAGGGGAGAGCCCGAGAAGTCGCCTGGTTGAACCGTGACCGGCTCGACGCCGGCGGAGCGCAGCCGTTCCCAGAGGTTTGGCGACGGCAGCACCGAGGGGTAGCGATAAGGCACAGACTCTCCAGCGGGCGTCACCCATTTCAGACTGTTGACGACTTTGCCCAGATCGGGCATCCACATCAAGTGGGCCACCTGTCCGTGTCTCGATGGAGGCAAACCCGTCGCGATGGTCGCCAGTGAGACACTCGTCGTTGTCGGAAATGGCGCTTCGAGAGTTCCACGCCTCGAGGTGGCAAGGGTCTCAGCCACGGGGTCACCGAGCTGGGCTATCCCGAGCCCGTCGAAGAGCACCAGGACGTATGTGTCAGCCTCCGGAATCGAGGCAGCGAGATCAGGCGCCAATCCGCGGAACGCCGACTGACCGGTCAGCTTCAGCTCCAATTCCGCTATGAGATTGACAAGCCCGGCACCGTCATAAGAGGGGGCTGAGGACATCGGTGGCAGGCTAGATGGTGTCCTCAGAATTCACCCGCCAGCAATTGTGAAACCCTGACTTCGACCGGCCCCGGGCCATGCGTATACTCGCCGCCGGTCCCAACACAGCGAGTCATAGAGGCATGAGCACGTACTTCGAGAGTTATCTGACTGTGGGCGCCTTTGCTGCGCTTGGTGCTGTCCTGGTTCTCGGGATGCTGGGTGTCGCCTCG
>JAZFTN010000082.1:0-4030 GCA_036446715.1 Acidimicrobiia bacterium
AGAAGGTCCCTTCGTCGACACGTTCGTAGATGGGCACGATCAACACCATCCCCGTTTCCTTGGCGAGAGCGATCATCCGCTGAATGGTCGGGCCGTTCGGAATTTCCTCGGCCTCGTCGTAGTGGCGCGGATCCTGAACCGCGCAGAAGTACGAAGTGTTGAATATCTCCTGAAAACACAGGACCTGTGCCCCCTGGTCGGCGGCCTCCCTCGCGTACTGGACATTCTTCTCGACCATGGACTTCTTGTCACCGGTCCACTCGGCCTGCACGAGTGCTGCCCGCACGACATCGCTCATCGTTCGACTCCTCTACTGATCGAAACGGATCATAGCGCTAGCCTTGACATTTTGTAAAGGTTCCGCAATGATCGCCGTGGTACCGTCGGAGCGACTGAAAAGGATGACAAACCATGACCCGTCAGCTCGTGGTAGGAGCTGCCCAACTCGGACCCATCGCCAAAGAGGAGAGCCGCGAAGAGGTCGTGGAACGACTCATGGCACTTCTACATGAGGCCGACCAGCGGGGCGTCGAGTTGGTTGTCTACCCCGAACTGGCCCTCACCACGTTCTTTCCACGCTGGGTCCTCCGCGATCAGGGCGAGATCGACGCCTGGTACGAAACCGAGATGCCCGGCCAGGCCACCAAGCCACTCTTCGACGAGGCCAAGCATCTCGGGATCGGTTTCTCACTCGGTTATGCCGAGTTGACAACAGATGACGACGGTGTCGCCCACCACTACAACACCCAGATCCTCGTGGAGCGTGACGGATCGGTAGTCGGCAAATACCGCAAGGTTCACATTCCCGGACACGAGGAGCACGAACCCGATCGCGAGTTCCAGCACGCCGAGCGCTACTACTTCGAACCGGGCCCCGACGGCTTCCCGGTCTGGCGGGCGTTCGACGGAATAGTCGGCATGGCGATTTGCAACGACCGCCGTTGGCCGGAGACCTACCGCGTGATGGGTCTTCAGGGCGCCGAGCTGATCCTCATCGGCTACAACACACCGCTCTACTACGCACCTGACCCGATCCAGAACCCGCTGGCTGCGTTTCACAATCATCTCGTGATGCAATCCGGTGCTTATCAGAACGGGGCGTGGGTGGTTGGCGTTGCCAAGGGCGGAACCGAAGAGGGAGTCGAGTCCCTGGCTCACACAGTGATCATTGCCCCGTCGGGACAGATCGTCGCCCAGTGCATCACCAATGGCGACGAGCTCGCCGTCGCTCAGATAGACCTCGACTACTGCAGCTTCTACAAGGACACCCTCTTCGACTTCGACCACTACCGGATGCCGGAGCACTACCGAATCATCACGGAGCAGCGTGGGTCGATCCCCCCGCCACCACCAGGAGCCCCCTCATGACGCTCACCACCGAAACCGAGACCGTCGACTTCGTCCTGAACGGAACCGAGGTTTCGGTTCGAGCCGACCACCCCCACGTACTCGCAGCCCTCAGAGACGAACTCGGCATCACTTCGGCCAAAGATGGGTGCGCTCCGTCGGGCCAGTGCGGTTGTTGCACGGTGCTGGCCGACGGCCGGGCACTGGTGAGTTGCGTGACGGCGCTCGAGAAAGTGAGAGGCAAGGAGGTAACCACACTCGAAGGCTTCGACCCGGTCGAGCGAGATCGTCTCGCCAGGGCGTTCGCCTCAACCGGCGCCTTGCAGTGCGGTTTCTGCACTCCCGGGATCGTTGTTCGGGCAAAGGCGCTGATCGATCAAAAAGGAAGCGGCCTTGACCGGAGAACCATCGAAGGACGACTCGGCGCACATCTCTGCCGGTGCACCGGCTACACCAAGATCATCGAGGCGATCGAGCTTCTGGCGTCCGGCGACCCGATCCCCAGCACCGCCCTGCCCGGTGGAATAGGCAAATCGGGAGCCAAGTACGAGGGTGAGGAGCTGGCGCTGGGTGACCGTGGCTACATCGACGACATGACCGCCCCGGGGATGGCACACGGCTTCCTCCGCCTCACCGACCATGCGCGAGCTGACGTGCTTCGCATCGACACCTCCAAGGCCGAGGCAATATCAGGAGTAGTGGCTGTTCTCACCGCTGCTGATGTCCCCGGCGAGCTCAAAGTCGGCCTGATCGACAAGGATTGGCCGGTCTTCATTCCCGAGGGAGGACGTACGTCCTACACGGGAGACGTTCTGGCAATGGTCGTCGCCGAAGATGCGCAGACTGCGAGGCGAGCGGCTGAGGAGATCGAGGTCGCCTATTCGGTGCTGACGCCGATCACTGATCCTCTTGTTGCCCTGGAGAGTGACGAAACGGCGACTTGGGGTCAAGAGAGCAACCTCCTCTCCAGGTCCGCATATACGAGAGGAGACACAGAGTCCGCACTGGCCGACTCGACTCACGTCCTCCACGAGGTGTTCCAGACCCAGAGGGTCGAGCATGCATTCCTCGAACCCGAGTCGACCCTCGCCGTGCCCAACGACGATGGCACCCTCCATGTCTACTCCGGAGGCCAGGGTGTGTGGGACGACCGTGATCAGATCGCATCCGTTCTGGGTGTGGAAGCTTCCCGCATAACCGTCGAATTGGTGTCGAACGGAGGTGCGTTCGGGGGCAAGGAAGACATGAGCAACCAGGCGCAGACTGCCATCGCGGCGTGGCTTCTCAAACGGCCGGTTCGCTGCACGCTGACCAGGGAGCAGTCGTTTCATCTTCATCCCAAGCGTCACCCCATCCGCATCGAGATATGGGCCGGATGTGATCAGGACGGCCAGCTCACCGCCTTCCGGGCCCGGATGGTCGGAGACACCGGCGCCTACGCCTCGGTCGGAATGAAAGTGCTGGAGCGTTCGGCGGGACACGCAAGCGGACCGTATTCCGTGCCCAACATCGATGTCGAATCCATCGCAGTTCGGACCAACAACTCGGTGTGCGGCGCCTTCCGTGGATTCGGCGCCAACCAGGCGCAGTTCGCCATGGAAGGTGTGATGGACCGATTCGCCCAGATGACAGGTCTTTCAGGATGGGAGATCCGCAGTCGCAATGTGATCGCTCCCGGATCGGTTTGGGGCCCAGGCCAGATCATGGACGAAGGATCCGCCGGCGCCCGGATCTGTCTCGACACGATCAAGCCCCACTACGACACCGCGCGGGCGAATGGCAAGGCAGTCGGTCTCGGGCTCGGGCTGAAGAACTCGGGGCTGGGCAACGGGTACAAAGAGGTGGCGAGGGCCGTTGTTCGCTTCGAAGAGAACGGGACCGTTGAGGTTCGACACTCATGGACCGAAATGGGTCAGGGTGTTCACACCGTTGCACTTCAGGTAGCGACCGAAGAACTCGGAATCTCTCCAGACGATGTGCGTGTCGTTGTCGATACCACCAGGGAGCTGGGCACCGGCCAGACCACTGGATCGCGGGGCACTTTGATGGCCTCGGGGTCGATCGCCGATGCCTGCAAGAACGCGATTGCGGGCGGTCGTCAGACCGGGGTCGATTATGAGGGTTCCTACATCATCGACTGGACCAACAATATCGATGACGGTGTCGAGAATCCGATCATCCACTCCACCTTCGGTTATGCCGCGCAGTTGGTGATTGCCGACAAGGAGACCGGTGAGATCGAAAAGGTCGTCGCCGTCCACGATGTCGGCAAGGTGATGAACCCCATGCTCTGCGAGGGCCAGATCGAAGGCTCTGTTCATATGGGTCTTGGCTATGCGTTGACCGAGGATTTTCCCTGCGATGACGAAGCCAGGCCTGAGCACATGACCCTGCGTGCCCTTGACATCATCCGACCCAAGGACATGCCGTCCGTGGAGGTCATTCTCGTCGAGGCCCCCCAACCCAACTCTCCATACGGGATCAAAGGCGTTGGCGAGATCGGACTGGTGCCAACGGCGGGTGCTGTCGCCGCCGCGTATCACGATATCGACGGAATCTGGCGAAACCGCCTCCCCATCAAGCGACACGACCCCCTCCAAGTTTGATGGCCGGGGCCCCCGACCTCACTCCGTACTCATTCGACGTGCTGCTCGACCGCGTGGCGTACGAATGGCGAAGCCGG
>JAZFTN010000083.1:0-7468 GCA_036446715.1 Acidimicrobiia bacterium
CGGTTGGACTATCCGCCACGATTCCATGACGCCGTCCTCCCTTGCGAACAAAGACGAATCGCCCCGGAGGGCATCGCCGAGCAGGCGGTAGTACGGGCCTCTTCCCTGCCTGGCGTCGTTCTCGTGCTCGACGGAGAAGTCGACGGGCTCACTCACCATCTCGGGCCCGAGGCGTTTCGCCTGCATCGACAAGACAACCCGGTGCTCGGGCTTGCTCCTGAACGCAATACGATTGGGCCCCGGCACCGAATCGGCGCCGGCAAACAACATCCGGGGCGGCCGGTTGAACTCGATGACGGCCTCTGTGACCGTTGATGTCATCCCCTTACCCGCTCGGATGATCCAGGGCACTCCGGCCCATCGCCACGAGTCGATTTCAAGTCTTGCCGCAAAGAAAGTCTCGGTGTGTGACTCCGCAGCCACACCTGGCTCGTCGAGATATCCCGAGTACTGGCCACGGACGATATCCCGGGAGCGCAGTGTCCTTGTCGCCTTGAGAACCTTGACGCGCTCGTCACGCAAAGCGTCGGGATCATCGGAGACCGGGGGTTCCATGGCTAGCAGGGCCATCAGTTGGATCAGATGGTTCTGGACCACGTCTCGCAACGCGCCGACCGAGTCATAGAAACTGCCCCGGCCCTCGACTCCGAAGTCCTCCGCCATGGTGATCTGGACGCCGCGGATATAGTGACGATTCCAGATCGGCTCCAGGATCGTGTTGGAGAACCGGTAGACCATCAGGCTCTGCACCGCATCTTTGCCCAGGAAATGGTCGATGCGAAAGACGCGAGCTTCTGGATAGTGACGGTGGATGATCCGGTTCAGGTCGGTGGCGCTGGCCGCGTCACGCCCGAATGGCTTCTCCACGACGAGACGGCCATCGCTTGCCAGTCCGGCACGGGCCAGACCAACCACAACGTCATCAAAGAGGTCCGGCGGAATCGCGAGATAGGAAACCGCCATCGTTGCACTGCCGAGCCGTTGCTTGATGGTGTCATAGGTTGCCGGATCGCGATAGTCACCCGACACATAACAAAGACGGGTGGCGAGACGCTCGAAGACCGGTCCATCAACCTCGATTCCCGCTTCGATCAGAGCCTCCTCGGCCCAGCGACGCAGATCGGCATCATCGCCGGGTGTTCTGCCCACCCCGACAACGGGCATATTCAAACCGTCGGATGCAGTCAGGGCGTAAAGGGCAGGGAAGAGTCGGGTTCGACCCAGGTTCCCGGTTATGCCAAACAGGATCAGGGCATCGGCGTGGGCAGCGGTCATCGGTTGTTCACCTCAGTCCTCACGGACCAGTGGAGCCACCTCAGTACCCAACAACTCGATGTTTCTCAGCACTTTCTCGTGAGGGAGAGTCCCGACGCTGACGTGCAACTCGAACCGGTTGATGCCGAGGACTTCCTTCCAACGGAGAATCTTCTTCGCCACTGTCTCCGGATCGCCCAGGACCAGTGAGCCGTCGGGTTGAATCATCATGTCGTACTGCTCCCTGGTCATCGGGCCCCATCCCCGCTCCCGACCGATGCGGGTCATCGCCGCTGCATAAGAGGCGTAGAACACGTCCGCGGCCTCCTCGGTGCTGTCGGCGATAAACCCGTGACCGTGGACCGACAGCGGCACCTCTTCGGGGTCGTAGCCCGACTCGACGAGGGTCCTGCGGTGTAAGTCGGCAAGCACCTTGAACCGATCCGGGCTGCCTCCGATTATGGCCAAAGCCACCGGAAGCCCGCGGGTTGCGGCGCGAACGATCGACTGCGGGGTGCCACCCACCGCGATCCTGATCGGCAGAGGGCGCTCCAGTCTCGGAAAGATGGCGGTGTCTTCGATGGGGCTCCTGAACCGGCCCGACCAGCTCACTTTCTCGTTGTCCCTGATCTGGAGAAGCAGGTCGAGCTTCTCGGCGAAGAGCTCGTTGTAGTCGTCGAGGGAATACCCGAACAGAGGAAACGACTCGATGAACGATCCCCGGCCCACCAGCAGCTCGGCCCTTCCCGACGAAACCAGGTCAAGCGTTGCGAACTGCTGGAACACCCGCACCGGGTCGTCGGTACTCAGGATCGACACCGCCGGAAACAGGCGAATCCTCGAGGTGCGCCCCGCAGCAGCCGCCAGCACAACCGCCGGCGCCGAAGAGGCGAAATCGGGTCGGTGGTGCTCCCCCAATCCGTAGACATCAAGACCCACCTTCTCCGCAAGCACGATCTCCTCGATCACCTGACGGAGACGCTCCCCATGGCCAATCGACCCTCCGGTTGGGTTGGGGATGGTCTCGGCAAAGCTGGTCAGTCCTAATTCCACTTCTGTTTCCTGGTTGCTATCCGGACCCAATCGACGAAACGACTTCGAGTACCACCACCGGGATGTGGTCCCTGGCAGTCTTCTCCTCATACTCGGCAAAGGTGGGAAACCTCGTCTTCTGGATGCTCCAGATCGAGTCATGCTCGACACCGACTGCGACCCTGGCTTTCACCTCTATGGCTTCTGTTCCCACCTCGATCTTGGTCGCCGGGTTGGCCTTGAGATTGTGGAACCAATCCGGGTTGGTGTCGGCACCTGCCTTCGAGGCGAAAACAGCGTATCCGCCTTCAACCAACTGATACATCAACGGAGTAACCCGGTCGGTGTCCGTTTTGGCGCCTTTGTGGTGGAGGAGAAGAAGGGGAGCGCCCTCGAACATCCCCCCCACCTTTCCTTCGTTCTCTCTGAATTCAGAGATGATCCCTTCGTTCCAATCACTCATGTTGTCTCCTTACTCGACGACTCACGACCTACAACTCGTGTTGATCGCTTTCTCTTCCATTGACACATGCGATGACCCGACTGCCACGGTTCACCGTTATCCGACTTCCACTCGACCTACTGCCAACGCCTCGGTCACAGCCCTCAGGCAGCCCTGGCACGTGTCGCCTCGATCAGCGATGCCACCACAAGGTCAAGCTGGGCCACAGATCCCTCATCCGTCAGACGGCCGTCTGTCAGCTTGTCCAACGCATTGGCCAAACGGAGGTGGACATCCACAACAGGAACTCTCATGTTCTCGAGGGTTGCCCGGAGGATGGCCAGACCACGTTTGCCTCCCATACGCCCTGGACTGGCACTGATCAGGGCGGTGGGTCTCGCGAACGCACCCTTCTCGACCCGGGTCACCCAGTCGATGGTGTTCTTGAGAAGCGGGCTGTAAGCACCGTTGTACTCAGGCGAGACGATCGCAATCCCGTCTGCATCCATGATCAGATCGGCCAAGTCGACGGCTGTCTGAGGAATGCCCTCGTCCCGCTCGAGGTCACCGTGATAGAGGGGCATAACGAAGTCGGCAAGGTCGATAAATGCGGCATCGGCACCCTGGGCATCGGCGGTTTTCGCCACAATCCGGGCCAACTGCTTGTTGATGGAGCTTCGCCGTGCGCTGCCGGCGAACGCCAAGATCTTCGGCTTCAAAGTTTCTCCTTTTGGATCAGACAAATCTCACTGGCGAGAAGACGACAGTCGGCCCATCCGGCCGGAGTTGTAGTCGTCAAACGCCCTTTCGATCTCCTCATGTGTGTTCATCACGAAACTTCCGCCCATGACGATGGGCTCGCCGATGGGCTCACCGGCCATAAACAACAACTGAGCCCCACCTTCGGTCATGATGCTGACCGAGCCTCCATCGTCGTTGAATACAACGGTGTCGCCTGGCACCAATGCCTCGCTACTTGTTACCGAAGCCTTGCCATCAACCACCGTGGTAGCCACGGTCCAACCCGCGGGGACAGGGATTGTGATCTCAGCAGAGGCGTCCAACACGATGTGTCCAATGAGAACCGGGGTCGGCAATGGCGCCGGGCCAGTGTCTCCATCGAGAACACCTGCATAGAGACGGAACAGCGAGCCCGCTCCCAACGACGCGACATTCGGAACCTCTGACGCCGGAAGGGCCTGATGGGAAGGCGGTTGCATCTTCAGGGCTGCCGGCAGGTTCACCCAGAGTTGGGCCATGTGAAACACACCGTCTTCGTCACCTTCGAGCACCTCCTCGTGGAGAGCCCCCGATCCGGATACCAACCACTGGATCCCTCCGGAATCGATGGTCAGATGGTTACCCAACGAGTCGCGATGAGTGATCCGACCCCTGAAAAGCAGGCTCACCGGTTGAAAGCCACGGTGAGGATGCGGACCTACGAAGATGTCACCCCGACCCAGGTTCTGGGGTTCGCCGGTGTCGAGAAATACGAACGGGTCGAGGTCTGTTAGCTCCCGGCTTGGGAAAGGCCGAAGTATCCCGGTACCCGGCTGCGGCTTGGCGCTGACGATCTTGCTGATCGTTCTAAGTGTCACTGTTGGGCTCCTTTGATTTCGTGGTTTCGATGATTTGGGCTGTCCGGGTGTCAATGACGCGATGGGCAATGAGCCCGGGTGTCTCGGTGTTGGCTGCGACGAGTAACGCGTCGTGTGTCTCCTGATCGGTGGCTATGGCGCGTTCGGGCAGCCGCATGTACTCCGACCACGTGGCGAGAGTGAATGACTCGAGGATTCGCCCCGGATTCTCGACATCCTCTGCCAAACGGAAACTGAGAGCCCCTTGACGACGGAGGGCTCGGCGAACGGGTTCCATTGCCTTGACGAATTCAGCACGACGCTCCGGTGCGATGTCCCAAGTAGCGGTGAGCAGAATCGGACCGTCATCGTCGTGAACCGACGTCACCGTGGGCACATCCACCAGGTGAACCGGCTCGGTGTCCCGATCCATGTGACGGCCGAGACGAAGAGGGAAGACAACCACGGCTCCCACGGCCATGGCCGCACCAGCCGAAAGAAGGGCAGTCTCGAGATTGGTTCTCTCACCAACGAGACCCCAGACGACCGCGCCCAGCGCAAAGGAGCCCTGAAGGACCAGAAGGTAGACCGCAACTCCACGACCCCTTATCCATGCCGGAAGAACAACCTGGAGCGCCGTCATCAGCGTCGAGATGATCGCCAACGTCATCCCCCCAGCAACAACCAGCACGGCAAAGGCGACCAGCAGGTTGGAGGTCGTTGCGAGAACCGCGAGCACTCCCGCTTCTACGAGCATGGCCAGGAGGACGATCGTGTCTGGTCCGAAGCGTTTGCGGACTCTCGGTATCACCAGCAGAGCAAGGACAGCTCCGATGCCTCCGGCACCCGCCAGAAGGCCGAACACCGCCGGTCCCGCCTCGAGTTTGAACCGAGCGACGGCCGGGAGCAGAGCAATCAGCGCCGTTACCGCAAAAGCGAACGGGACAACCTTTCCAATGACTACCCGGAGCGGCTTGTCGTACCACACGTACTGGACACCCACCCGGATCGCCGAGACCATGTGCTCGGCGGGAAGCCCCGAGCGCGGCTTCGGTTGCCAATAGCGGAGGGCGACCATGCCCCCGGCGAACACCAGGGCGTTGAGTGTGAATACCGCAGTCGGACCCGCTCCCGCGATCACGAACCCCGCCACCGCCGGTCCGACCGCCATCGCGGTGCTGACTCCTGCAGAGCTGAGCGTCATCGCGCCCGCGAGATCGAATCGAGGCACCAGGCCCGGAATCGCTGCCAACCACGCCGGAGCGGCGAGAGCAGTGAGAACACCGAGTGCGGCGGTGAGGCCGAGAATCGATACGATTGTGTGTGAGTCGGTCGCCGCAAGCAGTGCAAACGCCGCCGCCACTATTACAGACCCTCCCTGGGCCAGAAGGACGATTCGCTTGCGACTGGCGATGTCAGCCATGGCTCCCGCGATCAGCGCCAGAAGGAACGTCGGCAGGGCAACCGCTATCTGAAGAGCTGCCACTGTCGACGGAGAATCCGTGATATCGGTCAAGATCCAGGCTCCCGCCGTGCCGTTCATGAAAACAGCGAGCATGGTGAACAGGTTGGTGAACAGCACCACCGAGAAAACGCGGCTTGTCAGTGGCGACCAGACGCCTTCAGCACGGACCGGAGTTTCCGCTGATTCAGGGGCTTGGTGTTGGTTCATCCATCCGATCCAGTTTCATTGCATTGTTGTGTACGCAACTAAATATAATTGCGTGGACAATGGTTGTCAACACAACTAATATCGAACCCATGGCGCAAACACCGGCCGCTGAGAACGATGTTCGACTGAAACCATCGGGATGGTTGCTCCGCGCAGAGTCAGATCTCGCCAACGCCATCAACACCCATGCGGTGGCAACGACCGATTACGACGCGACAACCCTCGACCTATTGGTTCGTCTCAGCCAATCGTCCGCCAAAAGGATGCGCGGAGTAGAGCTCTGCGGCCAGCTCCACAAGAGCCCGAGCCACGTGTCTCGCTTGGTAGACCGAGCCGAAGCTAAAGGCCTGGTGGAGAGAGTCCCTGACCCAGACGACCGTCGTGCCCACCTGATCACTTTGACGGCTGAAGGCGACGCTGAGGTTGCCGAGTTTCTGCCTCACCTGAACGACGTGCTGCAGAAGGTGATCTTTGACACTCTCAGCAAGGATGAGATCCAGACCTTGATCGGCCTTCTGTCACGAATCTCGGCCGCAGCGTGCGATCTGCAACATAACGAACGGTGACCGCGCCAATGGTTTGAGCGGGCTCATCCTGTATCTCAGGCACAGCAGAACATCGGTTTGATAGGTTCGCCAGCGAAATGGACCACACATCACACCTCGAATTCGGCTAGTCGCAACACACCCGCTGACCAGGGCACTGTTCTTCGGTCTGGCGGCCTCCTTGATTGCCGTTCTGCTTGACGACGCAGAACTCCCTCGCGCCCTCGATGGGCTATCCAATGCCAAAACCGCTGACAACTGGCCCGCTATCGGTGCCATCGGTGCCGCCGGCTCCTATGGCGCCGAGAAGCTCTTCAAGGACACGATCGACAAGACACTCAAATTCCCGGCGACATCTCTGAAAGACATGTATGACATCGCCTCCCAGGACACCGACGAGGGCCAGGCGGACAAGGCAATCGATGTCCTCTGGGATTTGGCCGGGATCAAGTACGCACCGCCGGGCAGTCCGGGTGGTGACATCAAAGAGGCCGGAGAACGGTTCAAGGACTTCTACAAAGGCAAGACCGACATCCCATGACCGAGGTCTCTGTCTCCACCGATTGGCTGGCTCGCATTCGAGCCAAAGGACCCCTCACCCTTGCCGGCTGGGCGATCGGAATCGTCTCCTGGCTCTACTTGTTGATAGTCACCGAAGGTCAACTGCTGTCGGTCACGGCCTGGTCGGTCCCTTTCCTTCTGATGATCTCCGCGGTGTCGACGCCCTGGCGCTCGGTGTCATGGGTGCACCTCCTGGGATTCTTCATGTTGGGGATGGGCCCGGTGTACCTGCTGGCGTTGCTCGCACAATGGTTGTTGGGCATCTCACCGTTCGATGACTGGGCGAGGGGTCTTGTCGATGCCCTCGCCACTTCCGGTTTCGACCTGAGGTTCACCAACATCAACAGACACCTCTGGGCACCTTTGACCGAGGAGCTGGCAAAAG
>JAZFTN010000084.1:0-3257 GCA_036446715.1 Acidimicrobiia bacterium
GACATCAAAATACGAACAGTTTGCGCAGGGCGCAAGGGGGATTCGACTCTAATCCCGGCGCTCTCAGATCGACCCTGTCATTTCGAGGGAACGAGGGCAGATGTGAGTCTTCGGCCGCCCATAAGTGCCGTTATGTGCGGCACAGGAGTTGAACCAAGCGGCTACGGCTCTATCGGTGCCCCTTCGAGATTGCCCCACTCGTCCCAGGAGCGGTTGTACTCGCGCACACTGGGATATCCAAGCAGTTGAGTGAGCACAAACCAGGCATGCGAGGAGAGACCTCCGCCCTTGCAGTAAGTGATGATGTTCTTGTCCGGCGTGATGCCCATGCTCTCAAACAAGACCTCTAGGTCCTCCGTGGACTTGAACGTTCCGTCGGGGCGTACTGTTGGAACGCGCCAAGCGTTTGATCCGTCTGGGTTGGTTTCTCGGCGTGCGGCCAGGTTGACCGCGCCAGGGATGTGTCCCCCGCGCGCGGCGCCTGCCTTATCAAGGCCGCTGTACATCTCGGCTGGCCGTGTGTCGACGAGAAGGTGATTGGGTTGGCCAATCGACCCAAGAACGTCATTATGCTCGGCGCGAAGGCTCCAGTTCGGTTCCCGGGCCTGATACTTAGCTGCTGTGATCGCCGGGATTTGGCTCGTCGTCGGGCGGTTCTCCTGCAGCCACTTCTGGCCATCCCCGTCTAGAAGCCGGACATCCTTGTGACCGTAGATTTTTAGTAGCCAGAAAACATAAGCGGCAACCAGATTTTGATGACGGTCGTAGACAACGATGGTCATCTCCGGTGTGATGCCCGACCGTGAGAGCAATGCTTCCAGCCCCACCCGGTCAATGAAGTCATCGGGAGCGGGACGAATATCCTTACCGAAGTCCCAGGCGACTGCGCGGGGAATATGTCCGCTTTCGTACTCCCCATTCCACACGACTTCGATTAACCCGATATGGGGATCGTCGAGATGGTCAGCAACCCACTGCGTCTTGACCAGGCTTTTTGGGTGAGCACGGGTCGACATAGCTAGCTCCATTGCTCAGAAGCTTCCAAAGCATCATACCTGACCACCCAACGAGCTCTGACAAGGCCGCCCATAACCGGCATTATGTACGGTCCGTGATGCCCTGACTCAGGCACGCATAGTTGCCGTTATGTGCGAGCGAGGAAGTGGGTCGTAAGGAACGAGCATTCCGTTTGGTCGGTACGCTTTGACGCGTGGATACTCCTCCCCGCGACATTCAGTTCACGACGACCGAGGATGGTGTCGGGATCGCATATTGGGAGATCGGATCGGGGCTTCCTCTGATCGTGACCCACAACTGGAGTCTTAGCCACGCTGAGCTGGAATGGAAAGTCCCATCGATCGCCTCTTTCTTGGTTGCTCTCTCCGAGCGGTACCGGGTCATCAGATTCGACTCGCGGGGACAGGGACTGTCCGACAGGGGGTTCGTTGAGCGTGGTGTGTCCCCGTCGGGTGCACTCCTCGGATTATCCACCGAAGAGTCGAGTCTGGATATTTCCGCTGTTGCCGAGGCTTGTGGGCTGGAACGGTTTGGCCTGATGGCCGTGATGACCCAAGGCCCGGTAGCGATCGACTTCGCGGCCCGCCATCCAGAGAAGCTGGTTGGGTTAATCCTGTGTGATTCCGTAGCCAAGGTCGAGTCCAGCTGGCTCGACATGACGACTCGGACACAGGCGGCAATGTACGAAATCGAAACCGACACAGGTGCCTCTGTGCCGGTAACAGTATTCGCGACACTGGCTCCGCCAGATGAGCTGGCGGAATGGGCTGCCCTCGAACAGTCGAACCGTGCGAAAGGGGGTGAGTCCTACGCGTCAAGCACTATCGCTCTTCGGGAATGGGATGTGACTCCGCTGCTCGGAGCAGTGAAAGCTCCGACGCTGATCCTCACTTCTCGGAACCCGAGTCTCGATTTTCTTGCGGAGTCACGAAAACTCGCCGCAGGCATCCCCAACTCACAGCTCCGGATCGTTGACGGGACGTTTGCCCCCTATGTCGCCGACCGGACAGTGGTCCTTGACGCGATAGACGGCCTGCTCGGCGGCACGACCGAAGCTGATGACATTGCGGACGTTTCGGGGTTCAGGACGATCGTGTTCACCGACATCGTTGGGTCAACAGAATTCGTCAGACGGGTCGGCGACGAGGAGGGAAGGGCAGCAGTCCGAGAACTCGAACAGCAAGTCGCGTCCACTGCAGCCGACCATGGAGGACGAGTGGTCAAGAACCTGGGCGACGGGTCGCTCGTCTCCTTCGGTTCCAACTCGTCCGCTATCTCTTTCGGCCTCGCAGTACAGGACAAGTCCCAAAGCGAACCCCTCCGACTACGGGTCGGAATGGCTGCGGGGGAACCGATCCAAGAAGACGGCGACATCCACGGCACCGTGGTCGCCCAAGCAAGCCGAATCGGAGATCTAGGAGACGCCGG
Source organism: Acidimicrobiia bacterium (assembly GCA_036446715.1). GTDB lineage: Bacteria > Actinomycetota > Acidimicrobiia > Spongiisociales > ZC4RG35 > SZUA-217. Next base: position 2,446 of record JAZFTN010000084.1, read on the forward strand.
TGAAGTGATTGTCTCTGACAGTGTCCGTCAACTCGCCGCAGGCAAAGGATTCGACTTCGCCTCACGGGGAGAGGTGTTGCTCAAGGGATTCGACGAACCCGAAAGGGTCTGGAAGGTCACCCAAACCAGCCGCACATAACCGGCATTATGTGCGGCTGGGAGGGGGCGGCTCGATAGTTGCAACCATCCCTCTGGGACTGGTCGAGGCTCGTCCGAACGGTGATCGGTTTGCGGCTGAGGGGAGGTTCAGGCGGGCTTAAGGTTTGGCCGGTTCAGCATCCATTTCGAGAATGTACGGCTATACCCGCCACAGGACTTCACGGCCTCGTCCGCCCGAACTGCGTTTAGCTCTTCCTCTTTCGAGAAGACGACTTGACAATCTTCCCCTTCTCGTTCATCACACCCACCGTGGTGCCCTCGGCGGCTTCCAGTGCCGCCTGAGTGGCTTTGGCGTCCGCCCCGGCGATGTAGACGGGTTTCTGAAATCCCTGGAGTTGACGAAGCCCGTCACTGGCTGTTGCTTCTGTCTCCACCTCGATTGTGCGCCGCTTGGCCTTGATGTCTGGCCCAGGTCCCCGGTTGTAGTCAGTCCCTTCCTTCTTGGCGAGCTTCTCAGCTGTCTGATCATGTTTCGACTTCGCCATGGTCCTATGTTCCCTTCGTCCCTCCTGATTGTAAGGGATACGGCAAACCGGCGGAACCCCCTACCCAGCCCGGAGTCATCTTGAGCACCACCGACCGACCGATATACTTCCCCCGTCACACCCGGTGTCTCGGGTAGGTCTCGGCTACGCGAAGCCTAGTGGTGGGAG
>JAZFTN010000085.1:0-7616 GCA_036446715.1 Acidimicrobiia bacterium
CCTATGGGCTATTTCGCATTCAGGAGCATCCGAAAAGGGTGGACGGGCGGCAAGGACGGGGAGGGCCGGCGTCGCCAAGTCGGGATCCTCTGGGATCTGGGATCGTTCTGGCCGAGGTGGTATCACCCGCTCGCACCGCCCGGGTATGGCCCACGGTCAGTGCGGGACCTGGGAGTAGCCATCCGGGGCCTGCCGGCCGAATCCGTTCTAGGTGCGCATTCTCAGGGTTCTTTGATCACCGCGGTCGCCTTGCGCCGAACCGGGTCGAAGATCGCCTACATCACATACGGATCTCAGCTCGGGATCCTTTATCCACGGATGTTTCCCAACGTGGGTATCCCAAATCTGGTCGCCGATGTAGCAAAGCTTTGTCCGGCATGGATCAACCTCTGGCGTGACACCGACCCTATCGGCGGCCATTTCGTAGCCAACCCTCAGGTCGAGAACGAACGGGTCACGGAGAGCCTGGGTCACTCCGGTTATGAGACCACCGATAACTACCGGAAGGCCCGTCTGAGAATCTCGAGTCTCGACGAGGATTGTGAGCCGACAGAGCCACGAGATGAGACGAGCGTGCAGGTCTCGGATACGATTCACAAGTGACCGACGACATCAAACACATCCCGTTTGACACCTTGACGTCTTCAGCGGGAACGCCGCCGGCCTTTCATTTGCTGGCCAAACCCACCGGCCCGATCTGCAACCTGGACTGCGAGTACTGCTTCTTCCTCTCCAAGGAGATGCTTTATCCCGGGGACCGATTCCGGATGGCTGACGATCTCCTGGAGACCTACATCCGTCAACTTCTCGAGTCGCACCGGACTCCCACGGTGACCGTGGCGTGGCAAGGTGGTGAGCCGACGATGATGGGGCTGGACTTCTTTCGTCGCTCGGTCGAGCTTGTCGAGAAACATCGCCGACCAGGCCAGCGGGTTGAGTACACGATCCAGACCAACGGGGTACTCATCAACGAGAAATGGGCGATATTTTTCAAGGAGAACGACTTTCTGGTCGGATTGTCGGTTGACGGCCCGAAAGAGCTCCACGACGCCTACCGGGTCGACAAGAGGGGGAACGGTTCCTTCGACCGGGTCATGACCGGGTTTGAGCATCTGCTCTCCAACGATGTCGACGTCAACGTGCTCTGCACGGTGCATACCGCCAACCAGGACCATCCTTTGGAGATCTACCGCTTCTTCCGGGACGAGATGGGGGTCCGGTTCATTCAGTTCATTCCGATCGTCGAACGAACCACCGAGACTCTCCTACCCCTGGCCAATCTGGGATGGAGTACCAGCCGCAAGGAGAAGCGGCCTCTCTATGTCCAGGCAGGAAACCGTGTTACCGACCGCACCGTCGACCCCGACGCCTTCGGCCGATTCCTGGTCTCGGTGTTCGACGAATGGCTGGACCATGACGTCGGTGATGTCTACGTACAGCACTTCGACGTCGCCTTGGCCAACTGGCACGGCGAGCCACCCGGGTTGTGCATCTTCTCCGAGACGTGCGGTTTGGCGCTGGCGTTAGAGCACAACGGTGACCTCTACTCATGTGACCACTATGTCGAGCCCGATTACCTACTGGGCAACATCACCGAAACCCCAATGATCGAACTGATCGCCTCCGAGAGACAGCAGGCCTTCGGCCTGGCCAAACGAGACACACTGCCCCAGTACTGCCTCGACTGCGAGGTCCGATTCGCCTGCCATGGTGGCTGCCCCCGCAACCGCTTCACCACCACACCGGACGGTGAAGACGGCCTCAACTACCTGTGCGCCGGCTACAAGACCTTCTTCAACCACATCGATCCCGCCATGCGGCTCATGTCCAGTCTCCTCCAGCAAGGGCGGGCCCCGTCGGGGGCCGCGCGGATCCTCGCTGACGCCGGGCAACAGCCCTCCTCCTCCAACTAGATCGAGGGATCCTCGCAGTGCTGGACCCGTGGTGTCAGTCTCGCATCAGCCAGGCGATGGCCTCTTTCTCGTGATCGACATAGGCGTCGCCACTCACGTCGATCACCACTCTCTCGATCTCACCACCCCTGAACTCGAACGGCGCCGCATAGTCGGGGGAGACGGGTGAAGCCGAGTCTCGCCCCACGCTCAATCCGTCGCCCGCCAGGGCGAAGAAACCGGGCTGGGTGCGGATCTCCGCTTTCCCGACGGGCTCAGTGTCGATGTACAGAGTCATTGTTCCCAGTGCGCTACCGGTGGCTGGATCGTCCCCGGTCTTCTTGAACTCGGCGACCAACAGGTGTTTGCCTGCCTCCACCGGCCGATCGGACGTAACCTTCTGATGGTCCTCGGCCAACCAGTTGTACATGTAATGCAGGTGGCCGTCCTGCAGATAGAGGACATGCCCACCCCCGGTGCCGCCATGGGCGAACAGGACTCCCTCGGCTTCGTCGCGGACGACCACACCGGCGGCGACGGTGTACGACCGTCGGCGTATGTTCACCGCGACCGACTCGGGGACGTCGGCAGTGTTCGGGTAATAGATGTAACGGTTCCGAGGCTTGCTCGGTTGGGGACGCTCGGAAGTCATGATCTCGGCTGCGGACCGATCGTCCAACGGCAGCCCGTCGTACTTACCGGCGTTGAAGAACCAGAGGCCCTTCAGTTCTTCCAACTTCTCCGGGTGTTCCAACGCCAGATTCTTCGTCTGGGTTCGGTCCTCGGCGAGGTGATAAAGCTCCCACTCATCCTTTTCGAAGTTTGACCAGCCTGACAGCGGCGGATGCAGCGTGTTGGCCAACCAGCCGTTGTGGTAGATGGCACGTTGACCGAGCATCGAATAGAACTGTGTCTCGCGTTCGGGCGCTTCCGGATTGGTGAACGACTCGACAAAGCTCTCGCCCTCGATCTGACTCTGGGTATATCCCTTGAGTTCGTCAGGTGGGGTCACCCCCAGCATGTCATACAACGTGGGTACGACGTCGACGGCGTGGGTGTACTGATGACGGATCTCCCCCCGGGCATCAATGCCTGCGGGCCATGAGACCAGACAGATGTCGGCGGTGCCTCCCTCGTAGCCGGAAAAACGCTTCCAGTAGGGGAACGGTGTGTCAAGTGCCCAAGCCCATCCGGTGTTGTAGTGGTTATAGGTGGTCGGATCTCCGAGATGGTCTATGTGCTTCATGTTCTGTTCAATGGTGTCGGGGACACCGTTGAAGAAGCGATTCTCGTTGTAGGTACCGTTGGGCCCGCCTTCGGCACTTGAACCGTTGTCCGAGACCACGACGACGACGGTGTTGTCCAACTGCTCCGACTCCTCGAGATAGTCGAGAAACCGCTCGATCTGATAATCGGTGTAGGAGATGAAGCCGGCGAACACCTCGGCCATCCTGGCGAAGAGCTTCTTCTCGTCGTCGGTTAGAGAGTCCCACGGCTTGACGAAGTCCAACTGGGGCCACGGTTGACCCTCGGGGCCGGTTATCCCGTCGGGCTCACCATGTGGGTTGATCGGCGACAACTCGGTGTCCTCGGGAAGGAGACCCATCTCCTTCTGGCGGGCGAGAATCGTCTCCCGGATCGCCTCATAACCCTGGTCGAACTTGCCCTCGTACTTGTCGGCCCACTCCTTGGCGACATGATGAGGGGCATGGCCGGCTCCGGGGCAGAAGTACATGAACCACGGTTTGTCCGGAGCGACGGATTTCGAATCGCGAACAAATCTGATCGCCTGATCGGCGAGGTCGGCTGAGAGGTGATACCCCTCCTCGGGTGTTGCCGGCGCCTCGATGGGATGGTTGTCATAGACCAGGTCGGGATACCACTGATGGGTTTCACCTCCCAGAAACCCGTAGAAGCGCTCGAAGCCGCGACCCAGGGGCCAGCGACCCTTCCAACTGGAGAGATCGACCTCGTCGCCGGGCGTCAGGTGCCACTTGCCGATGGCGTAGGTGTTCCAACCCTGTTCGTTGAGCACCTCGGCGATCGTCCCGTTCTCGAAAGGGATACGAGCCGAGAACCCGGGGAAACCCGCCGAAGCCTCGGTGATGCACGCCATGTTGTTGCTCGTGGCATTGCGCCCTGTGAGAAGGCTGGAGCGGGTCGGGGAGCAAAGAGCCGTGGTATGGAAGTTCGAATATCGGAGACCGTTGTCGGCGATGCGTCGCATGGCCGGTGCCTCGATCGGTCCGCCCATGACGTCCAGCGCGGCGTATCCAACGTCGTCCCAGACGATCATGAGGACGTTGGGGGCGCCCTCCGGCGCCTGGGGTTGCAGGTAGGGGGTCCAGTCCTCGACAGAGTCGCGGATATCGACGTTGACAACGCCATTGAACTCTTTGGCCATGTTTGACTCCTTCGGCAAATCGATCAGTACTCGGAGCCGACGATAGCCCGGCTCTGCATACGCTCTTTTCCCTAGTTGGCACGGTGTCTGCGGTGATCGCCCAGGTACCGCAGGGACAAATGCCAATTCAGCCTCCTACCGCTTAAAGTTCTCGCTTGCGTGCCCTCGTGGGACTGGTTGGAAACTCCGAGACAGCAATGCTCGATTGGCGATACTCCGGCCCATCACGCTGACGTGGAACGCGTGTGTCGGAATCCTGGAACGTCTTACGTGCCCTGGCCGGAGGCGGGTTGGGTCTCTCTAAGAATCCTTAGAGCGCAGGCGGGGTCTGTCGTCGGTTGTCGTCGTTTGTCGTCCTATACAAGCTTCTATCGACCTTTCCGGTGGATACCTCTTGCCGGGTTGTATAGACCGGACTCCCGTCTGCGGATTCGACCGAAATCGCTCAACTGTTGGTGGGGATCGGGCGGATGCTTTTCCTCCGACCGAGGTGGTATCCCACCGGGGAGCGACCCGCGGAGTCGGACACCAGACAGGGCACCGAAGACTTCATCGGTGCGTTCGTGCAATAGGTTGTAGACGACGTTGATCATTGCGTCGGCTACATCTTTGGTCTTCACGGGTCCACTGGTCGGAGCGACGATCCTGTCTCCTTCTCTTGTCAGGTGCTCGAGCTCAGCTCGTGCAAGTGGATGTGGCGGAGCGTGGACCAGCCCAGCGTTGACTGCAGTCTTGAAGATTTCGGTGGCTCTCAGGTTGTGGGCTGCGGTGGCGGTCCGTTCGTAGATTCTTGGCTGCCACCACAATCCGGCGGCCCGGCACTTCGACTCGAGAAGTTGGATAGGTTCTACAGACGAATACTGGTCGAAAGTGACCTCCCTCAGATGAAAGGCCTTGATGTACTCGAAGATCTCGTCGTTTACGTCGAGATAGTTGATGACACCGTTCTCGAATTCGCTGGGTAGCCAAACCTTGAGCAGACCGAAGATCACGTTGGGATACCCGTGTTCGTCGTCCTCGACATGACCGATAGCGAAACCGAAGTTGGCGTTCGATCGGCTGGGGTCACCGTGTGCGACATACCACCCTTGCAGTTGGCCTCGAGACTGGGGCACAAGAACAACCCCCCGGTAGGGCCCAAATACACCATCGATGGCTGCCCCCGTCAGGTATGGATTCCGGTTGGCTCGGAACTGGCCTCCGTACTCGGTGTCAGCGGATTCGGGGTCACGCCGATACTCGTCGTCGACGAACTGCTGGGTGATTTTCGGGCGGAGACCAGAACGAAATGTTGGCCCTCCGGGCCACATTGGTATCTGATCGGCGCGTTCCCAGCCCTCGTAGAGCCCGGTGGAGGACTGTTGGAGCATGAACATGTTCGGACTGGCCGCTTTCAGGTCGTCGGTTCTGACCTCACGAGCGTTGCAGTAAGACAGATAGAACTGTCCGGTCTTCTCCCACGGCGTGGAGATCTGGATGATCAGGGCGTCCGTTTCGAACTGTCCCGCCGCCGGGGTCATCTGGTTGTAAACGGAGATACTGTCCGCCGTCGAGCCGGCACCTTGCACAAAAGCGAACTCGTCGAACACTATGCAAATGACCGCTGGGCCCCGCCCCGACGTTGCCGTCGTCGACTCCGCGATGATCTGGATCGTCCCCACGTCGACACCCGGTCTGGCTCCTGATTCGAGTTGGGCGCGTGTGAGAATCGAGAGCATGGTGGTCGTCGACGCGCCAAGGACTGGTTTGAAACACTCCGAGTTGCGGAACATGTTCACCGTATCCCCGAAAGCGTTCTTTTTGACAGCCTCCAGATCCGTACCGACAAACAGAATCTGGATCGGCTTGTCGGTGGGTAGCTGGTGGTGGTCCTGAGGGTCACCGAGGTTGACCAACTTCCACACCAGCCATGCAACCATGATCGAAGCACAGAAGTTCTTCGACCCACGCCGGCCGATTACCAAAACGTTGTTGCGGAACCATGACAGACCCTTGCTGCGGCACCACTCAATCCGCTCGAACAGATCAGGAGGGGTTCCCTCTCTCCCCCGGTACTCGAACCCGTCGGTGTCCAAGACGAACCCGTTGGTGAACTCCTCGACCACCTCGTAGTCGAAGGCGGTCATGTTGGGAACGTCGAGAGTCATCACCTTCAACACCGTCCCCTGACGGGGGTAAAGGTCACACCCAAGAAACTCTGGGTCCGTAGCGAACTGGACGATCCCACCCGGAATCTCCTTCTCTGGTAGGCCAAAGAAAGGAGGCTTCTTCCGGAAGGCCGCTCTTTTCAGCCTCTTGATCTCTTGAGGTGAAGTCACTCAGTCCTCCATCCCAAGATGGGCGCGGATCTCCGCCACCTGGATTCCCAAGTCGAAGCTCTGACGGAACTTCAACACCATGTCGAGGATCAGCTTCCCCGTGGCGACCCGGGTTTTAGCCGACTCGTCAACCAGACCAGACCGGATCGCGTCCACCGCATCACCAACAAGAGACGTCAACTCGCCCACCCCGCTCACCACCTGTTCGTCTCGGCGTTCAGCGACCCGCCTGGCAAAACCCGGAACGCTCATCCGACGCGCAACCGTCCGATCCGACACCTTCGCCAACGCGCCCGCCTGCGCATAAGTCAACCCCTCAGCAAGAGCCGCTATAATCCGCTCATCTTGAGCCGCACGCCGATTCGAACCCTCGTCCAGAACTACCGAATCCTTCTCATCGCTCATCTCTGACCTCCAAGCAAGGGAATTGAAAACCGTTCCGTACCTTGTTAGGAAAATTCGGACCTCGAACAGCGCCCACCAAAAAAACCCTTCCGGCCGATTTCGCCGTATGGGCACTGGCTCCCTTAAATCGACCTATCCGGAGTCCCGACCAGTAACAAACTGGGGTGGCAGCAGGCGCACATAATGCCGGCTATGTACTCGGCGGAGGCTGGTCCTTAGGATCGTTGCGGGTTGCGCCGATGGTTGAGGGGTGTTGAGCGGAATCGTTTGCGTCGGGTGTGGATGATGGGTGAGTCGTTTGATTCAGTGCTGGCTGCTGCCCGTCTCGGGGCCGATTGGGCGTGGCGCGTGCTCTATGAGGACACTGCCCCCGGGCTCCGGGCCTATCTGAGTTTCCGCGGTGCCGACGATCCCGATGGTCTGGTTGGCGATGTCTTCCTCGCCGCGGCGAAAGGGATCGGCAGTTTCGAGGGGAGCGAGGAGGGGTTCCGCTCGTGGTTGTTCTCCATCGCTCACGCCCGACTGGGTGGACGAGCGCCGCATGCGCGCTCGACGCCGTACCGATCCGGCGGATTCCTCCGAGTTCGTCGGCATTCC